>JANMQB010000026.1:0-2035 GCA_031370155.1 Hyphomicrobiales bacterium
GAGGCCTCCGACCATGCCAGGAACGGCGGCCACCGTCTCCAGCACCACGGCGCGATGGCCATAGCGGCGGCGGAAGAATGTGTCGGCACAGAACCGTATGAACTTGACCAGCCTGAATGCCAGCCGGTCGCCCATATCGACAGGTTCGAAGTGATAAACGGAGAGCTGGCGCTCGGGCGGCTGAGGATCAGGCATGAGGCATCGAGTGATCAGCCGCTGCGCAGCCGCTCCAGCAGTTCCGGAGTCGGGTAGGAATCGGCGGGAAGGTCCAGCTTCAGCTGCACGTCCTTGACCGCCGCGCGGGTACCGGCGCCGATCTTGCCGTCGAACTTGCCGACGTCATAGCCCATGCCGGCCAGGAGCTTCTGTAGCTCGACGATCTCCTTGTAGGTGAGCGGCGTCACCTCGGCGCGGCCGCGGCTCACCCTGGGCGCGCCGGCAATGCGGGTGGCGAGGTAGGCGGCGGTGGTCGAGTAAACCAGCGACTCATTCCATTTCAGATAGGCGGTGGTGAAATTCCCGTAGGCGAGAAAGGCGGGGCCGTCGCGGCCCATGGGCAGCAGCAACGAGGCTGGGAAATTATCCGCCTTGATCGGCTTGCCGCTGGCGCTCTCAACCCCCCACTTCACCCATTGCGAGCGCGGATGCTGGATGGCGATGTCGGCTTCCCGCCAGGGCATCTGGCGCGGCACCCGCACTTCCTGCAGCCAGGGCTGGCCCGGCCGCCAGCCATGCTTGCGCAGCAGATTGGCGGAGGAAGCCATTACATCGGGAATACTTTCGCGCAGATCGCGGCGGCCGTCGCCGTCATAATCGACGGCGCTTTCGTCGTAGTCGTAGGGCAGAAACTGGGTCTGGCCGATCTCGCCCGCCCAGGCGCCGCGCATCTCCGAGGGGGTGAGGTCGCCCTTGTGGATCAGGTCGAGGGCGGCCATGAGCTGGGGGCGGAATTTTTCCGGTCGGCGGCAGTCCCAGGCGAGTGTGGCGAGCGACCGCAAAATCGGCAGGTCGCCGGTATTGGCGCCGAAATCGGTCTCCAGCGCCCAGAAGGCGACGATCACCGGGGCGGGCACGCCGAACTCCTCCTCGACGCGGTTGAAGATGCGCCGGTGCTTCTGCACCAATGCCGCGCCCTGCTTGATGCGGTAGTCGGTCACCATGCGGCCGGAGAATTCGATAAAGCTCTGGGAAAAGACGTTCTGGGCGCGGTCTTTCTTGACGATGACCGGATCGTAGGCGACACCGTCGAGGGCGGCGATGGCGCGCCGCGACAGACCGCGAGCCACGGCCTCCTCGCGGAAGCTGTTGAGCCAGGCGTCGAAGCCCTTGGCCGAATTGCCACAGGTCGCGGCCGGCGCCGGACCCGCCATAACCAGAATAGCCAAGGCCGCGCCCAGCCACCGTTTCAGCATGCCATGCTCCCGAATCGTCCGTGCAGCCTCTCGGTTACAACGGCTATTCGTCATGCAGGCCGATTTCAAGGCCCCGCGCGCGGATGCCCCAGCCTATTGGGTCAAATAGACGGTGGTCCGCCGCTCGTTCCTGCAGCCGCGGCCATAGGGCGCTGTCGCCAGTTCCGGTGTGGACATGGCGGCTTCCTCCACCATCCTGGATTGGGGCAGTACCTTGACAGAAACAGAAGCTCCCGGCATGGGCGCAACGAGGGTGGATGCGGAGGCCAGAACCGCCGTGTGGCTGCGATGCATCTCGCAGGCGGCCGCCGAACCCACGGAAACAGTCAATGCAAGCAGGGCAAGAAAGCTACGCATGCTCCCGGTTTCCCTTCTTTTCATTACCAATGACTCACATTAGCGCAAAATCCGGCCTTTGGCAGGTCACAATAAGTTCAACGGCGAAAAAATATCTGCGGCGCAACGGCGGCAAAATGGTTGCCGGTTATGGGATTTTTATCCGCGCTGTCAGAAGGCCGATGCGGGAGTCGGCGGCAATCGCCGTCCTTCCCGCCAGCACCGCCGTGGATTTGAGGATCGTGCCGTCGTCGAGGATTTTGAGATGATTGGCGGCGAGCGTAGCG
>JANMQB010000059.1:0-13566 GCA_031370155.1 Hyphomicrobiales bacterium
TTATCTCGGCAAACCCGGCAATCCGGCCCTGGGCGGCATTCCCATCGCCGAATACAAGCGCCGCCAGAACCAGCACCGCGAGGCGGAAATCCGCGCCCTCCTCGACGTGCCGGAATTCATCGGGCGGGCCCGCGACATTTATCAGTACACGCACTTTGTCTGCGATGCCGGCGGCAGCCTGTGCGAGGTCGCCGATCCGGCGGACGCCGCCGATCCGGTGCTCAAATGCCTTTCCGAGAACACTCTGTTGCTCTACATCGAAGGCAACGCCCAGCACACCAAAATGCTGGTCGAGCGTTTCCGCCAGAATCCCAAGCCGATGTATTACCGGCCGGCCTTCCTCGACGCTAAATGGGCCGAATACAAGTCGCTCAACCGCATCTCCGATGACAACGATGTCGATCCCGACGGCTTCGCCGTCTGGGGCTTCGAGCAGTTGCTGCATCACCGTATCCCGCTCTATGAGGCGATCGCCCGCCAATACGGCTACAAGGTGCGAATGGAGGATGTGCCGGCGATCAAGTCGGAAGAAGATTTCCTCGCCCTTCTCTCCCGCGCCATCGACCCGCATTAGTTCCATGCCGATCAGGATTCCCAACGATCTTCCCGCCCGCACGACCCTCGAGCACGAGGGCGTGATGGTGATGACCGAGGCGAGTGCGAAGCGCCAGGACATCCGCCCGCTGCGCATCGGCCTCCTCAATCTGATGCCCAACAAGATCAAGACCGAGACGCAGTTTGCGCGCCTCATCGGCGCGACACCGCTGCAGGTCGAACTCACTCTCGTTAAGATCACCAGCCACACGCCGAAGAACACTCCCGCCGAGCACATGATCGCCTTCTACCGCGACTGGGAGGACGTGAGGCTTGAGAAATTCGACGGCTTCATCGTCACCGGCGCGCCGGTCGAGCTTCTCGAATTCGAGGACGTCACCTATTGGGACGAACTCCGCCGCATCTACGACTGGACCCAGAGCCATGTTCATTCGACCATGAACATCTGCTGGGGGGCGCAGGCCGCGTTGCATCATTTCCACGGCGTGCCGAAACATACGCTGCCGAAGAAGGCCTTCGGCGTCTATCGCCACCGCAACCTCAATCCGGCTTCGCCCTTCTTGCGCGGCTTTTCCGATGATTTTTCCATACCCGTGTCGCGCTGGACCGAAGTGCGCCGCGCCGAAGTGCCCGAAAGGAACGGCCTCGAGGTCCTGATGGAGTCGGACGAGGCCGGTCTTTGCTGCGTCGCCGACGCGGCGCATCGCTCGCTCTACATGTTCAACCACATCGAATACGACACCCATTCGCTGAGCGACGAATACTGGCGCGACGTGAAAGCCGGCAAGCCGATCGAATTGCCGGTCAATTATTTCCCCCACAACGATCCACGCGCCGAGCCCGAGAACCGCTGGCGCAGCCACGCCCATCTCCTGTTCGGCAACTGGATCAACGAGGTCTACCAGACCACCCCCTTCGACACGGAACAGATCGGCCGGAAGCGCTAGAACCGTTTCCCCTTCTCCCTGCCGCTTGCGGCGGGGAGAAGCGGAATTTCTGAAACGCCGGCACTCTGAATATCTGTGAATCCTTCACGCTCCCGTCACAATCGCCGTCTGAATAGGCGGTGCCGCATTCGGATCCTCCGCCATGCTCCGCCTCATGCTTCTCCGTCACGCCAAGTCGAGCTGGACCGATCCGGGTCTTGCCGACATGGACCGCCCGCTCACCCGCCGGGGCCAGCGCGCCGCCCAGGCCATGGGCCGCGTCATGGCGGCCAAGCGGCTTCTCCCCGATCTGGTGCTGTGTTCTCCGGCGCGGCGCGCCCGCGACACCTGGAAACTCGCAGCCGAGGAAATCAAGACGGCGCCCAAGCTCATCGTCGAGGACGCGATCTACGATTTCGGCAATGGCGGCCGCCTGATCGAAGCCGTCCGCCGGATGGGCGACAAGGCCGGGACGGTGCTTGTCGTCGGCCACAATCCCTCGATGGAACGGGCCGCGGCCCGCCTCGCAGGCAGCGGCGACAAGAAGCTCCGGGAACGGATCGAACAAAAATATCCAACCGCCGCTCTCGCGGTCATCGCATTCGACCTCGCCGGCTGGAGCGGCGTCGCCGAGAGCAAGGGCGAACTCCAGCACTTCATCCGCCCCAAGGACATCATGGGCGAAGACGCGGACTGACGCGCAATTCATATCCCTTGTGTTCGCCCGCGCCCGCCCCCAACTTAGGACGATCGTGACACTCGACGGCATCATCGACGCAAGCCGGACCGCGGCCGGTGGCTTGAAGGACTTCGCCACCGGCCTTGTCCATCCAACCTTGCGGCTCGGCGTGACCGGGCTTTCCCGCGCCGGCAAGACCGTGTTCATCACCGCCCTCCTCCATGCCCTGCTGAATGGCGGGCGATTGCCTTTGTTCGAAGCTAAGGCCTCCGGCCGCGTGACCCGCGCCTATCTCGAGCCGCAGCCCGACGACGATCTGCCGCGTTTTGCCTTTGAGGATCATCTCGCCGCCCTCACCGCCCCCGACCGGCATTGGCCCGAGAGCACCAGCCGCATCAGCCAGTTGCGCCTGACACTCGAATATTCCCCGCGCGGCTTCATCGCCCGCCATCTGCATGGCGGCGTCTTGCACATCGACATCGTCGATTATCCCGGCGAATGGCTGCTGGATCTGCCGCTGATGCGCATGAATTATGCCGAATGGTCGGCCGCCGCCGTCGCCGCCAGCCGCGAAGCGCCGCGCGCCGCTCTGGCCGAGGACTGGCATGTCCATCTTTCCGGACTCGATCCTATGGCCAGGTCCGATGAGCCTGCGGCGATGCGCGCCGCGCAAGCTTTCACCGCCTATCTCGCCCGCTGCCGTAAGGACGATGTCTCGCTCTCCACCCTGCCGCCCGGCCGCTTTCTCATGCCCGGCGATCTTGGCGGTTCGCCGCTCTTGACCTTCGCGCCCCTCGATGTGGCGAAGGCAACGGAATTCCCCGCAGGCTCCCTCGGCCGGCTGATGGCCAGGCGTTATGACTCCTACGTGGTGAAAGTGGTGAAGCCTTTTTTCTTCGGCCATTTCGCCCGCCTCGACCGGCAGATCGTGCTCGTCGATGCACTCACTGCACTCAATGCCGGTCCCGCCGCAGTGGCCGATTTGAAGCTCGCCCTGTCGCAAATTCTCGCTTGCTTCCGCCAAGGTTCCAATTCGATCGTCTCCGGCCTGTTCGGCCGCCGCATCGACCGCATTCTCTTTGCCGCCACCAAGGCCGATCTGCTGCACCACGCCAGCCACGACCGGCTGGAGGCGATACTCCGCCTGATCGTCGCGGAAGCCGCCGCGCGCGCCGAGTATTCCGGCGCCCGGATCGATGTGGCGGCGCTCGCCGCCATCCGCGCCACCCGCGAGGCGAACGTGCACCAGAAAGGCGGAGACCTTGCCTGCATCGCCGGCATTCCGGAAGCGGGCGAGGCGGTGGGTGCCACCCATTTCGATGGCGCCACCGAGGCGGCGATCTTCCCCGGCGAATTGCCGGAAAAGCCGCAAGCCGCCCTCGATGGCAGCCTTGCCGGCGCCTTGAAATTCGTGGCCTTCCGGCCGCCGCAGCCGACCCACGGCGTCTTTCCCCACATCCGCCTCGACCGCGCCATCGAATTTCTGCTGGGAGACCGCCTCGCATGAGTGCCAAGCATCGCGGCCCCAAGGCCTTCGTCATCGACAAGCGCCATGCCGCCGCGGCGATCGAATTCACCGCCGACCAGCCTTCGCGTGAATTAACGGTCACCCCGCCCGCTCCCTTGCCCCGCTCACGCACCATGCGGTGGGGCATGATTCTGGTGACCGCCCTCTTTGGCCTCGTCACCATGTGGGCGGGCCTCGCCGTTACGCAATTGATCGAGAATTTCTTCGCGCGTTCGCAAGCCCTCGGTTGGGCGGCACTCGCCATCGCCGGACTTGCCGGCTTCGCCGCGCTTGCCATCGCTGTCCGCGAAATCTGGGGACTGATGCGGCTCAAGCGCATCGAACATCTGCAGGCCGATGCCGCCCGGGCCATCAATCACGACGATGCCGCCGCCGCCGGAAACACCGTCGCCGCCCTCAGGCATCTCTATCGCGGCCGTCACGATATGGCCTGGGGCCTCACATCGCTTGGCCGGCACGATGCCGACATCATCGATCCGCGCGACCGCGTCCGGCTGGCCGAACGCCACTTGCTGCTGCCCCTCGATGCCGAAGCCCACCGCATCGTCGCCCGCGCGGCCCGCCGCGTGACACTCCTCACCGCCATGACTCCGGCCGCGGCCCTCGACCTCGTCTTCGTCGCCGTCCTCAATCTGCGCATGCTGCGCCAACTCGCCGGCCTCTATGGCGGCCGTCCCTCGACGCTGGCGACGCTGAAGCTCGCCCGCATGGTGGTCGGTCATCTCGCCGTCACCGGCGGCCTGGCGCTATCCGACAGTCTCATTCAGCATCTGGTCGGCAAGGGCCTGGTCGGCCGCCTCTCCGCGCGCTTTGGCGAGGGTGCCGTCAATGGTATCCTCACATCGCGCATAGGCTTGGCCGCCCGCGATGTCTGCCGCCCCGTCCCGCAGGAAGCCTCGGCCAAGGAAAGCCTCGGCAGCCTGCTGCGTGAGCTTGTAACCCTGAACGAAGGAACCGGTCCCGATGGACGTGAAGGCCAATCTCAATCCTGAGACGCGTCGCCGCTACGATCTCCGCAATGCCCTGCAGACGGCGATCCTGATCGGCGGCTCGGCGCTGCTGGCCGCAGCCATTGCCTGGACCGTCTACGGCCCGCGAGGACTTATTTGGGCGGCGATCTTCGGCGGCTTCGGCCTGTGGATGCTGGGCCGCCTGTCGCCGAAAATGGTGTTGTCGCTGTACAAGGCCCGGGCCCTCACCCCCGACGAGATGCCGGAACTGCACCAGGTAGTCCGCAAGCTCGCGGCCCGCGCCGATCTGTCGTCCGTGCCGCAGCTTCATTACGTCCAGAGTCAAATGCTCAATGCCTTCGCCGTCGGCAAGCGGCAGGATTCGGCGATCGCCATCACCGACGGCCTCTTGCGCGCCATGACCATGCGCCAGATCGCCGGCATTCTCGCCCATGAAATGTCGCACATCCGCAACGGCGATCTGAAGGTCATGGGGCTCGCCGATGTGCTGAACCGCATCACCAGTTTTATGTCCACCATGGGCCTGATCGGCATTCCGACGATGCTCGGCACCGGCTGGAATATTCCCATTCTCGGCCTGCTGCTCCTGATCTTCGCGCCCACCATCGGCGGGCTTCTGCAAATGGCCCTGTCGCGGGCCCGCGAATATGACGCCGATCTCGACGGCGCCGCATTGACCGGCGATCCGGAAGGCCTCGCCTCGGCGCTCGCCACTCTCGAGCACCGCCAGCAGGGCCAATGGGAAGGTTTGATCCTGCCCGGTTCTCGCCTACCCCAGCCGTCCTTGCTGCGCACCCATCCCAGGACCGAGGACCGCATCGCCCGGCTCATGGCGCTCCGCCCCGGCCGCACCCCACCCGCCATCGTCATGCCAGACAGGCCGCTGCCCGGCCCGTCCATCGTGCCGCCCATCCGCAGCCCCCGCATCCACTGGCACCGCATGGGCATTTGGTACTGAGTTCCCCACATTACCAAGATTTCATTTCGTAGCGCGACGGAAGCCGGGCGCGCCGGCCGTCTTTCAGTCATTATTTCACAACACCCAAGGAGACTCCCATGAAAAATAAGACCAAAATCGCCCTCGCCGATTCGGTGCTTGGCCTCGCCACGCTCGGCGCCGCCGCCGGGCTGGCGCTCGCCGACCGCGGCGAAGGCCATGGCGGACGCGGCCACGGCTCCATGATGATGATGCACATGGCCGAGCGCTACGATGCCGACAAGGACGGCAAGATCTCGCAGAGCGAGATCGATGCCAACCGCACCGCCTGGCATGGCGAGTTCGACGGCGACAAGAACGGCAATTTGTCCGTGACGGAATTTCAGTCCCTGTGGCTGAAGGCCCGCCATGAGGAGATGGTGCGCGAGTTCCAGCGCTTCGACCGCGATGGCGACGGCCAGGTGACGCTCGATGAATACAAGGCGCCGATGGCCGGCATGGCCGCTCAAATGGACCGCGACGGCGACGGCATGATGGGCCCCGGCGACGGTTCCGGCCGCCACGGCAAGCGCCGCCCTCACATGCCGCAAGGCGAAGGTGAAACGGCTCCGCAATAAGCTATGAAGAGTCCTCATCCTGAGGTGCGAGGCCCGAAGGGCCGAGCCTCGAAGGATGGCCGCCTGAAAGAGTCTTTCAGCAGCCTGCCAACAGACGATGCCCGGATGTGCTGCTCGTCCGGGCATTTGCTTTGCGTCTGAGCCGCGCTCCGGCTCGCCAAGGAATTCCGAACCGGAAACGGGTGGCGCCTCCACGTTTCTACCCCTACAAACCCGCCATGCAGCAAATTTCCCGCACCATGGGCCCGGCCGAATGGACCATGCTTCTGGCTCTCAGCGTCATTTGGGGCGGCTCGTTTTTCTTCTTTGCCATCGCGATTACCGCCCTGCCCACCTTCACCATCGTTCTGCTGCGCGTCGGGCTTGGAACCCTGGCGCTTTGGGTCTTGCTCCTGATTCTCGGCACGGCGATTCCCCGCGACCGCACCACCTGGCGCAATTTCCTCATCATGGGCCTCCTCAATAACGCCATCCCCTTCAGCCTGATCGTCTGGGGCCAGAAGGAAGTAGCACCCGGGCTCGCCGCCATTCTCAATGCCACGACGCCGTTCTTCACCGTGCTCGTTGCCAACGCCTTCACGCGCGACGAGAAACTGTCATGGATGCGCCTGGCCGGCGCGCTGACCGGCCTCCTGGGCGTCGCCATTATGATGGGCTACGACATCGTATCGCAATTCGGCGGTTCGCTGGCGGCCCAACTCGCCGTCATCGGCGCGGCTTTGTTCTACGCCTTGGGCAGCGTCTTCGGCCGCCGCTTCGCCGGCCTGCCGCCGCTCATGACCGCCGCCGGCCAGACCACCGGCTCGTCGCTCATCCTCTTGCCGCTGGTGCTCTTCCTCGACCGGCCCTGGAACTTGGCCCCGCCTGGCATGGATGTGTGGCTGGCGATCGCCGGCCTGGCGTTCCTCTGCACCTCGCTGGCCTACCTGCTCTACTTCACCATCCTGAAACGCGCCGGCGCCACCAACATCGTGCTGGTGACGTTCCTTGTGCCGGTCAGCGCCATCTTGCTGGGCGCACTCTTCCTCAACGAACGCCTGGGGCCGCAGCATGCCTTCGGCATGCTCGCCATCGGTTTCGGCCTCGCGCTGATCGATGGCCGCGCCTTCAGGAATTTTCGAACATCGCCTTGATGCGGGCGACGATGTCATCGCCCGCCCTGCCGCTCATCGGTTGTGTGGCAATGCCCGACCCGAGCGGCCTTGCATGGCCGCGGGCGATGATCTCTTCCACAAGGCGGGACATGTCGCGCGGCGGCTGCAGAATTCCCTGCCGCGACAGCCAGGCTGCAAGCCCCGTCTTGGCTTCCCATCCGAACCTGAATGGGCAAGCCGGCAAGACGAAAATATCGACCGGCTTTCCGGTTCCAACCGTTTCGCCCAGCATTGACGCGCTGTCGGACGTCACGATGAAACGATCCGCCAGGGCCAGGGCCGCCTGATAGGGATTTTCGGCGGTATTCCACGGATACAGAATTGCCGGGGCGCGCAACCCGGCGCCGATCTTCTCCACCATGCCTTTCGGAGTGCGCGGCGAACCCAGAACCATCAGCGAACCGCCCAAGGCGGCGGCAAGGCCATTTGCGGCTTCGGCCAGCCGGACGATTTCCGCTTCCCCCATGCGCAGCGGAAATCGCGGCGCTCCGATGACCATGGCGATCCGTGGCTTTGCTAGATGCGACCAGGCCGCGGACCATCTTTCGATTACACCCGGCTCGGGCCGCTGCGCCGTCGCGAATGGCAGGAGGGTCTCGACGACATTCTCCGCCGCGGGCAGGCCGTATTGCGGCGTCGCGACCACGAGATCGAAGGCCGAGAGCGGCGATCGCGGCCGGCCAAGCTGCACGATTTTCGTCCTTCCGCCGGATCGATTCTTGATCCAGCGGGCCACCGGCGCTGTCCGCTTGCCCGTGGCGATAACCAGATCGGGCCACGGCGCGGCGAGGCTCGCAGCGGCTCGCCTGTGCAGGCTCACAACACTCGCCCCCAGCGCAATATTCGAAAGATTATGCAGAATGTTGAAGGACAGCGGCTTGAGCAGGGCCGTCCAACCCAGCCGGGATGCCAGTTCCCGGGCCTGAGCATTGTCGCCGCCGCGCACTCCCTGCAGGACCCAGATGGGCCGGTCGCGATCTGACAAGTCTTTATCCCCCTGGCGACCGAATTGGTCGACACTTCTATCCGAATATTCTATGCGATAGTATCGCACCAGTTCGGTTTGGTGGATCATTTCATGCGGCGCAGATCGATTTTTCTACTCAACGATACTGGTGTTACAGGGCATCCCGGATGTGTTACCGTTATGGCAATCATCCGAAATAATCTGGAAAAACGTGGCATTCAGGTTGCTGGCAGTTGGCCGGTCGGACTGGACTGGAAATTCGGGCTTGTCGCCAGCAGAAAATTCCGCGCGGCCTCTGCCTTTATCATCAACGGCGAGGGTACGATTCATGACAGCAAAACTCGGTCCAAGGCACGTAGACTTCTTGAGCTTGCGAAGTATTTGAAGCGTTCAAGAACTGGACCGGTATTTCTTATCAATGCTACCGTCGAGAACATTGACGCGCGGGACTTTGAGAATTTCCGTTCTTTCGATCGCATCTTTGTCCGCGACAGCCAGTCACGCAGCTATTTGCAAGAACACGGCATCGGCGCGGATCATGTGCCGGACTTGTGCCTTTCGGCCGATTTCGACAGCCCCGTAAGAACCGGCGGACCGGTTGTGACCGACAGCGTGATGCCATGCGCAACTGCCGCTTTGAAAAATTACAGCGCTGATGTGGGGGCGTGCTTTCTCCCGATGAGGCCACCCAAACTGCGGTCCTACCTGCAATGGGCATTGCACGCGGGCGCGCAGACACAGGATGCCGGCCGCTATTACGCCGCGATCGCTGGCGCCGAATTTGTGGTCACGGGCCGGTTTCACGCCGCGCTTTTCTGCATTCTCGCTGGGACTCCCTTTCTTGCAGTCGCGTCAAATACCCAAAAAATCCAGTCCGCCCTGAGGGATATATTTGGCACCACCAGCAGGATGATCGGGTGTGAAAATCTAAAGCAAATTGGCAGCAACATACCGGCGCTCACGGACCATGAACGCCAGCAAGCCCAATCCTACATCGCTTCAGCAAGAGACCGCAGCCGAAACATGTTCGATCAAATTGCGGCCGCTAAGGCCCGCCCGGCGCTCGAATTGGCATAGGGGACTCTACTTGAACGAACCACGATATCGGAGCCTGGTGCAACGATTGCAAGTTGTCAGCTCGGCCTTTCCGGCATTTGACCAAGCGGTTTTTTCGCGGGTAGCCGGTGGCAAGACCGTCGCCATTGTTGGAAATGCCAGAAGCCTCTCGAAAACTTCTCAAGGGCCATTGATTGACGCTTGCGATATTGTCATTCGATTGAACACGGCACCGGGCTGCAAGCCGGTGAGCCATGGAAGCAGGACCACATGGTTGGCGACCAGCACGCCCATTCCGGTTGCCCGGTTACGGCAACTGAAGCCCGAGGTAGTGATTTGGATGACTCCCAAGCAGCGCTGGCGCGCTATTTATCTCACGCTATCATTGTGGAAAATTTCCCTTTATCCAATATCGTGGTGGCAGGCTCTCCGCCGCGAATTGGATGGTGCGCGCCCGAGCACGGGAATGATGGCAATCGACCTCATGATCAATATCGGGACGTTCGCGGAACTGAAATTGTTCGGATTTGATTTTTTTTACTCCGGTTCCCTGAGCGGGCGGAACGCGGCCGATCCCGTGCCACATGATTTTGCCCGCGAACGCCAGCTGGTTGCTTCGCTTCTTGCCGCCGACCGAAGAATTTCGATTATTCCGTCGGTTGCGGGATCGCAGGAGCCCCACCGCCATTGATCCGGCCGGTCGCGGCCAAAACTTGAGTTCAGAACTTATCTCCGCATAAACCCAGTACCTGTGTATGCAAGGCAAGGCCAGGATCGGCGAATGACAAGAATTCTCAAGATCTTCTTCACGGCCGGGGAAACCCGGCCGTTCCTCGTGCTCTTTTGTCTGGTGCTGGCGGGATTCGCTGAGGCGGCCGGCATCGGCTCGCTTCTGCCCGCCGCCACATCGCTCGCCGGCGGCGATAGTGCGGGCTCGTCGGGTCTCAATGACTTCATCCGCTCGCTGATGACTGGGCTGGGCCTCGAGCCGAGTCTCGGCAACTTCGTTCTCATTGTGGCGGGCTTCATGGTGCTCAAGGCGGCGCTGGCCTTCACCGCCCTGTCCTATGCCGGCATATCGGCAGCCAGGGTCTCGATCCTGTTGCGCCGCCGCTTGATCGCCGCCCTGTTCAATGCCGAGTGGAGCTTCTATGCCGGCCAGACCAGCGGCCGCTTCGCCAATGCCATCAGCAACGATGCCGGCCGCGCCGGCGATGCCTATCTGCTCGCCGCACAGGTTGTCGCCTATTCGGTGCAGGGCACGGCCTATGCCCTGATCGCATTGTTCATCGATTGGCGCCTTGCCGCCCTCGGCATGGCAGCCAGCATTGTTCTCGCCGCCATCCTGTCGCGATTGATCAAGATCACCCGGCGTGCCGGCTACAAGCAAACCGACCGCACCTCCGATCTTACCGTGCGCATGGTCGACATGCTCACCAACATCAAGCCGCTCAAGACCATGCAGCGCTACGAAGCGATGCTCGCGGACATCGCCAAGACGCTGCGCGGCCTGAAGCGCTCGCTGGTGACCCGCGAGCTGTCCCGCTTCGGCCTGATTCAGGGTAGCGAAGTGGCCATCGCCGTGCTCGCCGGCACCGGCGTTTATTTCGCCCACGCGGTCTGGCGCACGCCTCTGCCGGAACTCCTGGTCAGCGGCATCGTCTTCTTCCAGATCGTGTCGATCACCTCCAAGCTGCAGAAATTCCTCCAGCTCTCCGTCCAACTCGAAGCCGCCTATGTGCGCACCGCCGATCTCATCGCTCTCGTCGAAAGCCGGTTCGAGACGGCCACCGGCACCAAGCCGCCCGACATCGGCAAATCCTGCCGCTTCGAGCGTGTGCATTTTTCCCATGGCAAGACTCATGTGCTGAGCGATGTGTCGCTGGAAATTCCCTCCGGCGCCATCACCGTGCTGAGCGGCCCGTCCGGTGCCGGCAAGACCACCATTATCGACTTGCTGATCGGCCTTTATGCTCCGGACTCCGGACGCATTCTGATCGGCAACACGCCGATCGGGGACATCGACGTCAAGGCCTGGCGCCGCGGCATCGGTTATGTCCCCCAAGAGCTCAACCTGTTCCACGCTTCGATCCGCGACAACATCACGCTCGGCGATCCGGCGATCGGCGATGCCGATGTGCTGGCGGCGCTTGAGCAGGCAGGTGCCGCCGATTTCGTCGCCAAGCTTCCGCACGGCCTCGACACCGACGTCGGCGAGATGGGCGGCAAGCTGTCGGGCGGCCAGCGGCAACGCATTTCATTGGCGCGCGCCTTGGCAACAAAGCCGCAGGTTCTCATCCTCGATGAGGTAACCAGCGCGCTTGACCCCGCGACCGAGGCCGAGATCGTCGGCAACATCGCGGCCCTCGCCGGCCGTTACACCATCATTGCCATCACCCACCGCCCCGCCTGGACCGGCATCGCCAACCGGCTTTACGATGTCGCGCGCGGACGCGTCACACCCGGCCGCAGGCGCCCGAACCCTCGGACTGCGGCGCGCAAAAACTCCGGTAGGAAGCGAAGCCGGGGGTGATGTAGAGTTCGGTGTTCGGCGGCCACTGCCTTGGGTAGGACCTGTCTCATGACCCCTTTCACGCCTCTCGCCGGTCTCGCCGGCGGCGTTCTGATCGGCCTCTCCGCCGTGCTGCTGATGGCGGCTTACGGCCGCATCGCCGGCTTGAGCGGCATATTCGGCGGACTTCTCACCCTGCGCTTCGGCGAGGAATTTTCCTGGCGCGCGGTGTTCATTGCCGGCCTGCTGGTGGGCGCCATCGCCATGCCGGTCCTCGGTCTTTTCGATACCGGCAGCATCGCCTTTCCCGGCGGCCCCTTGTTGATCGCGGCAGGCGGCCTGCTGGTGGGTTTGGGAACCGCCATCGGCGCCGGCTGCACCAGCGGTCACGGCATTTGCGGCATGTCGCGCCTGTCGCTGCGCAGCACTGTTTCCACCGTGATCTTCATGGCCGTGGCCGTCGCCACGGTCTTCATCACCCGCCATGCGTTGGGAGGCTGATCATGGGCAGGATCGCCGTCTTTATCGCGGGGTTGCTGTTCGGCACCGGCCTCACGGTGTCCGGCATGGTCAACCCGATGAAGGTTCTGAATTTCATGGACCTCTTCGGCCAGTGGGACGCAACGCTCATCTTCGTCATGGGAGCGGGCCTCATCGTCACCTTCATCGGCTACCGGCTGGTGCTCACCCGCGCCCGGCCGTTGTTTGCGCCGGTCTTCTACCTGCCCCATTCCGCAGCGCTCGATGGCAAGCTCATCGGCGGTGCGGCACTCTTCGGTCTCGGCTGGGGCCTGAGCGGCTTCTGCCCCGGCCCCGCCGTGGCCAGCCTGGTCTTCGGCCGCGCTGAGAGTTTCATTTTCGTCATCGCCATGGCCGCCGGCATGATCGCGGCGCGCCTCGTCATGCACCGCGGGCCTAGCCCGCAGGAACTGGCCGAGGTCGAGGGCTGAACGGCCGCCTGCAGAACCGAATGAGGCTCAGGCCTTCTTGGCCGGGCAGGTGCTGACGCCGAGTATCCAATAGAACAGGCACCAGCCGATGACGGTGTTGGCGAGCGGAATGACACCGATCCAGCCGATCCAATTATAGCCCGAAGGCGCGGCAAAAATCGCATACCACAGCAGTGCCAAGCCAATCACGGCGCGCACGGTGCGGTCGACAACTCCAATATTCGTGATCATGGGACACCTCCCAAATCTCAGCGAAAAATATATGTCCCACAACCGGCGGCTATTCCTTGATCCCGGTCAAAATCCAGACCGTCACATCCGCCGATATTCCCGCATCAGCGCCAAGAGCCGGTCATGCGGCAGGGCGATTGAGCGGTTGCCGTCGCGGCCCACCATGGTTTCATTGGCGATCATGGCATCGATCACCGCCTCTTCCGTCGCCTCGACGACGCCCGCGAACAGCGGATCGAGGCCGCCATTCGGCAGGGCTTCGAATGCGCGCCCGCCCTTGGCCGGTGCGGCGAATGAGGCTTCGCTGGCCGTCGAAAAGGCCAGGAAGATATCGCCCGAGCCGTTGTTGCCCACGGTTCCGGTACGCGCCAGCCCCATCGGAACCCGCCGCGCCAGGCGTTTGAGCTGATGCGCCATGAGCGGTGCATCGGTTGCCACGATGGCGATGACCGAACCCTGGTCCTTGCCGCGCAATTTGTCTTC
>JANMQB010000070.1:0-2987 GCA_031370155.1 Hyphomicrobiales bacterium
AGGATCATGTAGGGCAGCCAAATGTAAACGAAGACGAGGAAGGTGCCGATATAGCTGAACGACAGCGATGGGCCGCCCACCACCGGGGTGGCGAGCACGGCGTCGAGAAGCCAGGTGAGGTGCAACTGTCCCGCCAGCCAGCTGATGATGCCTTCCTTGGCGAGAATGAGCTTCCAGGCGTAGATCTTCACGAGATAACTCGACCACAGCGGCAGCATGACGAGGAGATAGAACAGCGCCTTCCATTTGCCCCGAGCATAACGCGCCGCGAAATAGGCGAAGGGAAAGGCAATTACCACCGAGGCCAGCGTCACCGCGGCCGCCATCGTCAGCGAGCGGAGGATCACGTCGAGATTGGCCAGGCGAAACAATTCGCCGTAGGTGGCGAGCGTGAATTCGTAGCGGATCAGTCCCGAGAACTCGTCGATCGAGAAGAAGCTGTGCAGCAGCAGCGCCAGCAGCGAACCGAGATAGACGACGCCGAGCCAAAGGAGCGGCGGTGCGAGCAGCAGCAGCAGCAACAGATGCGGATGGCGGAACAGCACGTCCGAGGCCTGACGGAAAAAGCCCTGGCGCCGCGCCGCGGCCACGATGTTCACCTCTCGCCCGCCATGACATGGAGGGCGTCTTTCGGCCAGTGCAAGATCACGTGCTCGTCGAGACTGAACTTGCCCTGGCTCGAGGGAACCAGGACGTTCAACGTCTTGCCTGTCGCGGTCCTGGCGTGCAAGCGGGTCACGGCGCCCTGGTAATGCACCGAGGCAACGGTCGCGGCGATCCGGGCGGCGCCCGCCGGCGGTTTCACCTTGCCGCGCGCGATGCCGATCTTTTCCGGCCTGAGGCTTGCCCATCCGGCGGGGCCGCCCGCCTTGGCGGTGAAACCCGGATCGAGGACATTGGAGGATCCGACGAAATCCGCCACGAAGCGTGTCATGGGCCGCTCGTAGATGTCCTCCGGCGTGCCGACCTGAACGATCCGGCCGTCGTTGAAGATGGCAACGCGATCGGCCATCGACAGGGCCTCGCCCTGGTCGTGGGTGACGAAGACGAAGGTGATGCCGAGATTGCGCTGCAGCGCCTTGAGCTCCACCTGCATCTGCTCGCGCAGCTTGAGATCGAGGGCGCCCAGCGGCTCGTCGAGCAGCAGCACCTTCGGTTCATTGACCAGCGCCCGGGCCAGCGCCACGCGCTGGCGCTGGCCGCCGGAGAGCTGCGAGGGCCGCCTGGCGCCGAAGCCGGGCAAGGCCATGAGCTCCAGGGCTTCCGCCGCCTTGCGGTCGCGCTCGCTCCTGGCCGCGCCTTTGACCATCAGCCCGTAGCCGATATTCTCCAGAACCGTCATGTGCGGGAACAGGGCATAGTCCTGGAATACCGTGTTGACATTGCGCCGGTAGGGCGGAACGCCGACCGCGCTCTCGCCGAAGATATCGATGCGTCCGGAATTGGGCTGCTCGAATCCGGCGATGAGCCTGAGGCAGGTGGTCTTGCCCGAACCCGAAGGTCCGAGCATGGCGAAGAATTCGCCCGCCGCGATATCGAGTGTCACATCATCGACGGCGCGCACCGTCCCAAAATGGCGGGAGACGTGCTCGAAACGGACGGCGGGAGTCATGATCGGTGCAACGCCCCTCAACTGTCATCCCCGTCCCCGGACTTGATCTGGGGATCATCCCGGGGACCCATCGCGCCACGAACTGCGCTGACTGCGTGTGAAGCATGATGGGTTGCCGGGACGAGCCCGGCAATGACAAGATGAGTGTGCCCTTACCTTCCGCCCAGAACCGCGATCATGTCCGAGACCCAGCGGTAATAGGGCACGCAAGCCCCGCCTTGCGTCTCGCACTTGGCCACCGGCGTGCGCCAGAAGTGGATCTTGTCGAAATTCCCGAAGCCGTTGACTTCACAACCAGAATCGGTCAGCAGCGCGTTGCCCGTGCAGGCCGCCGGGACCGCCGGCACCGAGCCGAACCAGGCGGCGAGGTCGCCCTGCAGCTTCGGATTGAGCGAGTGCTCGAGCCACATATAGGCGCAGTTGGGATTGGCCGCTTCCGAGTGCATCATCGTCGTGTCGGCCCAGCCGGTTGCACCTTCTTCGGGAATGGTCGAGGCAACCGGCGTCTTTTCCATCGCCGCCTTGTCGGCCTGCAGGATGTTGACCTGGAACGGCCATGACGAGGAGGCCACCACGCCTTCATTCTTGAAGTCGTCGATCTGGATGAAGGCGTCGTGCCAGTAGCGGCCGACCAGCAGGCGCTGGGCGCGCAACAGGTCTAGGGCCGCCTTGTACTGTTCCTCGGTCAGCTCATAGGGGTCCTTGATGCCGAGTTCCGGCTTCTTGCTCATCAGATAGAGGGCGGCATCGGCAATGTAGATGGGACCGTCGAAAGCCTGGACGCGGCCCTTGTTGGATTTGCCGTCGGGCAAATTCTGTTCCTCGAACACGATAGACCAGCTCTTCGGCGGCGCCGGGAAGACCTTGGTATTGTAAGCCAGCACATTGGCACCCCACTGATAGGGCGCGCCGTAATGAACCCCGCCAACCGTATGCCAGGGCGCGTTCTGCAGGCGCTCGTCGACCGTCTTCCACGAGGGAATGAGATCGATATTGATCGGCTGCACGCGCTTGCCCGAGATCAGACGAAGCGAGGCATCGCCCGAGGCGGTGACGAGATCGAAGCCACCCTCGTTCATCAGCGCCACCATTTCATCGGACGTGCCGGCGTTCTTGATGTTGACCTTGCACTGGGTCTTGGCCTCGAAATCGGTTACCCAGTCATAGGATTTGTCGGTTTCGCCGCGCTCGATGTAGCCCGGCCAAGCCACGATATCGACCTGGCCTTCGCCAGCACCGATTTCCTTTTTCATTTCCTGGGCTGAAGCCAGCCCGGCAACTGCCGTCAGCGCGGCAATCGATACGATCATCGTTGTGAGTTTCATTCTGTTATCTCTCCCTGGGGGCCTTGTCCTGTTGCGATAGCTTGGCAGCA
>JANMQB010000086.1:0-3916 GCA_031370155.1 Hyphomicrobiales bacterium
GTTTCAGAACATCACAACACCCCTTTCGCCCGCTCCCTCAACTTGAACTTCTGAATCTTCCCCGTGCTCGTCTTCGGCAGTTCCTCGAATACCACATGCTTCGGAACCTTGAATTTGGCGAGGCCCGCCTTGCACCAGTCGATGATCTCCCGATCGGTGGCCTGCTTGCCGGGCTTCAATTCTATGAACGCACAAGGCGTCTCGCCCCATTTCTCGTGCGGTTTGGCGACCACGGCGGCGGCCTGCACCGCCGGGTGCTTGTAGAGCACGTCCTCCACCTCGATCGATGAAATGTTCTCGCCGCCCGAGATGATGATGTCCTTGGAGCGGTCCTTGAGCTGGATATAGCCGTCGGGGTGCAAGACACCGAGATCGCCGGAATGGAACCAGCCGCCCTTGAAGGCCTGGGCCGTGGCCTTCGGATTCTTGAGATAGCCCTTCATCACGATATTGCCGCGGAACATGACCTCGCCCATCGTCGCCCCGTCGGCGGGCACGCGCAACATCGTCTCGGGGTCCATCACGGTGAGATCCTCGAGCGCGTGATAGCGCACCCCCTGACGCGCCTTCTTCGCCGCCCGCGCCGGGGTTTCTAGCTCATCCCATTCCACCTTCCAGTCATTGACCACGGCCGGGCCATAGGTTTCGGTGAGGCCGTAAAGATGGGTGACGTTGAAGCCCGCCTCTGCCATGGCGGCCAGCACCGCTTCCGGCGGCGGTGCCGCGGCGGTGAAGAACTCGACCTTATGGGTGATGGCGCGCTTCTCTTCGGCGGGTGCGTTGAGGATCGTCGACATGACGACGGGCGCGCCGCACAGATGCGTGACCCTGTGTTCCGCCAGCGCCGCCCAGATCGTCTTGGCGCGCACCCAGCGCAGCGTCACATGGGTGCCGCCGACGACCGAGATCGACCATGGAAAGCACCAGCCGTTGCAGTGGAACATGGGCAGCGTCCACAGATAGACCGGATGCTTCGGCATCGAGCCGGTAAGCACATTGCCCTGGGCCAGGAGATAGGCGCCGCGATGGTGGTAGACGACGCCCTTGGGATCACCGGTCGTGCCGCTGGTGTAGTTGAGCGAGATCGCCTTCCATTCGTCGGCGGGCCATTGCCAGTCGAAATCCGCTTCACCGCTGGCTACGAACTTTTCATAGTCGATGGAGCCGAGCCGCTCGCCATCGACGGGGAATTCCGGATCGACATAATCGATAACAATGGGCTTCGAGATTTTTGCAAGCCCCAGCGCCTCCTTAGCCATCCGCGAGAATTCCTTGTCCACCATCAGGATTTTCGTTTCCGCATGGTCGAGCGAGAAGGCGATTGCCGCGGCATCGAGCCTGGTGTTGAGGGTGTTGAGCACCGCCCCCGCCATCGGCACGCCATAGTGGCATTCGAGCATCGCCGGCGTATTGGCGAGCAGCACCGAGACGGTCTCGCCTTTCTTGATTCCCGCCTTGACCAGCGCGGCCGCGAGCCGGCGCGAACGCTGGTAGAATTCCTTGTAAGACATGCGCGCCTTGCCGTGGATGATGGCGATGCGATCGGGATAGACGGCGGCCGAGCGCGTCAAAAAGGTGAGCGGCGTCAGCGGCTGATAGTTGGCGGGGTTCTTGTCGAGATCGGCATCGTAGGCGGACATGGCGCATCCCTCTGAAATCCGGATGTCTCATATCTCACATGCGGCCGGAATTAAAGCGAAGCGAGACTTTCGTTGTAGCGCCGCGTGGCCGCAAGCCCGGCATGCCAGTGGGCGATCGGTCCGGCGATCCACCAGCCGATGACGGCGAGTCCAAAGCCCGCATAACCATCGACGGCATAGTGCCAGCCGAGATGCACCGAACCTAGAAGGATCGCCACTGCATAGACGGCAAAAGCTATCCCCACGCCGCGCGAGACTTTCCAGAAGGCGAGCGCGAACAGCGCCGCCGAGGCATTGTGCATCGACGGGAAAGCGGAAATTCCGAGCGCCACCGACTTGCCCGTATAGCCGTCCCAAAGCATCTGTTGGGCTTCGAGGCTCCACAGCGTAATACGCCCGTCGACGTCGTGCAGGTAGGTGAAAAGCCCGGTGAAAGGATCGGGCGAAAGGCCGATGCCGCTGTAATAGACGGGGCCGGCGGAAGAGAACAACACCGCAAGAAGCCCGCCGCCCAGCCACCATACGATCATGTAGGACAGGAAGAATCGGGTGCGCAGCTCGTCCGCCGTCTTGCGGAAGCCGAACCAGAACCAGGCGCCGAACAGCGCCAGGAACCAGAAATTATAGGCGATGTTGAAGGCGAAGGTGACATAGTCGAAACCCATCACCGGCTGCAGCCACAGCCACGGATCGCTGCCGAAATGCAGGGCGCGGTCGAGCTTCATGAACCACTCGTCCCATGAGAAGGGCACGATCCGCGGAATCGCCGGTTTCAGTTCGACCATCGCCTTGTTGAAGAAGATCATGGCGGCGAAAACCGGCAGGCCGTTGACGATGCGCACCGGATTGACGGCGAGTTCGCGCAGTTCCCCGGCCAGCGCCATGATCGGGCTCGCCGGCTTTTCGAACACCCCATATTGAACAAGCCGCAGCACCAGCATGACCGTGAGGCCGACCGGCACGGTGAGTGTGAAGAGGCTTATCAACAGGGCGGCAATGGGTGCCTGCCGGTAACTGTCGAGACCCGACAGCATCGTCCAGTTGGTGGCCAGATAGATCGCCGGGACGGCGAAGAAAATCCATTGTGCCGCGAAACTTTGGGCCAGCAGCGCTAGCATCTTGCGCCAGCGGCCGGCCGGTCTTGCAGCAGCAATCGAAACCGGATGCGTCATGGCGATCCGCCCATTGCCGTGGCGGCGCGGAATTCCCCCCGCATATTCTGCGCGCCGGTCTGTGCGAAGGAAAACTCGGCCATTTGTGGGGAATCCCGGAACACCATGCGAAACGCAGATGCTTGACGCCAAAGCCTTGATTTCGGGTTAAACCCTGCATGGCATCGTTAACTATGGCCCCCACCGGAAAAGTTCGAGCATGAGCCGCTATCACGAGACTTACGCCGCCTGGCGGAACGACCCCGAAGCCTTCTGGGCCGCGGCGGCCCGCGCCATCGACTGGGTGAAGCCCTGGGACAAAGTGTATGACAAGGTGAATGGGCTCGACCGCTGGTTCGTGGGTGCTGAATGCAACACCTGCTGGAATGCCGTGGACCGGCATGTCGAAGCAGGCCATGGCGGCAGGCTCGCCGTCATTTTCGACAGCGCCATCACCGGCACCAAGACGGCTTTCACTTACGCGCAGTTGCGCGACGAGGTGGCAATACTTGCCGCAGCGCTTGAGGATCTGGGGCTGCGCAAGGGCGACCGGGTCATTCTCTACATGCCGATGATTCCGCAGGCCGTGATCGCCATGCTCGCCTGCGCCAGGATCGGCGCCATTCACTCCGTCGTCTTCGGCGGCTTCGCGCCTCCCGAACTTGCCACCCGCATCGACGATGCCAAGCCAAAGCTCATTCTGTCAGCTTCCTGCGGCCTCGAGCCCGGCCGCGTCATCGCCTACAAGCCGCTGCTCGACCAGGCGATCGCCATCGCCGCCCACCAGCCCGAGGCTTGCGTCATCTGGCAGCGCCCGCAGGCCGCGGCGAAATTGCAGCCGGGCCGTGACTACGACTGGGCCGATCTCGTGGCGATTGCCGATTCGCACGGCCGCGCGGCCCCCTGCGTTACCGTGAAGGCCACCGATCCGCTTTACATTCTCTACACCTCCGGCACCACCGGCCAGCCCAAGGGCGTGGTCCGCGACAATGGCGGCCACATGGTGGCGCTCGCATGGTCGATGCCGAATATCTATGGTATCGCGCCGGGCGAAGTGTACTGGGCGGCCTCCGATGTCGGCTGGGTGGTGGGCCATTCCTACATCGTCTATGCGCCGCTCCTGCA
>JANMQB010000090.1:0-6610 GCA_031370155.1 Hyphomicrobiales bacterium
CGGCCGCCCAACTGGGCGCAGATCGCCTGCTCGCCATAGCAGATGCCGAGCACCGGGAGCCCGCGCGTGAACACCCGGTCGGGGGCGCGCGGTGAGGCGGTTTCATGCACGGAAGCCGGCCCCCCCGACAGGATGATGCCCCTGAGCCCCGGCCAGTCCAGCGCCTTTTCCGCCGCCTGGAACGGCACGATTTCCGAATAGACCCCCGCCTCGCGCACCCGCCAGGCGATGAGCTGGGTGAACTGGGAGCCGAAATCGACGATCAGGATGCGGTCCTGCATGGCGAGCGCTTAAGGGAAGCGGGTGGAGTCTGCAAGATGGCGGATTCAGCCGAAGAAAATGTCGAACAACAGCTTCATATTGAGCGCGATGATGATGGTCGCGATGATGCCGGCCACCACCGTCAGCCAGACGGGCGCGGCGAGGCCGTTCATCTTCTCCCGGTTCATGGTGAACATCACCAGCGGAATGATGGCGAAGGGAAGCTGGAAGGCGAGGATCACCTGGGAGAGGATCAAGAGTATGCCGGTGCCGCTTGTGCCGTAGAAGATGGTGACGCCCGCCGCCGGCACGATCGCCACTATGCGGGTGGTGAGGCGCCTGAGCCAGGCGGGAAGCCTGATCTCGAGAAAGCCTTCCATGACGATCTGCCCGGCCATGGTCGCCGTCACGGTCGAATTGAGGCCGCAACAGATGAGTGCGATGGCGAAAAGCTTGGGCGCCAAGAGCGAGCCGAGCAACGGCGCCAGCATGGAATGGGCCTCGCCCAGTTCCGCCACATCGGTGCGCCCCGTTTTGTAGAAGGTGGCCGCCGCCAGAATGAGGATCGAGGCGTTGACGAACAGTGCAAACATCAGCGCCATGGTCGAATCGAGAGTGGCGAATTTCAGCGCCTCGCGCTTCTCCGGCAGGCTGGTGCCATAGTCGCGCGTCTGCACGATGCCGGAATGGAGATAGAGATTGTGCGGCATGACGGTGGCGCCGATGATGCCGAGCGCCAGATAGAGCATGGCCGGATTCTTGACGATCTCGACGGTCGGCGCGAAGCCGCGGATCGCGCTCCCCCAATCGGGATCGGCGAGTGCGATCTGGATGAAGAACGACAGAAAGATGACGCCGAGCAGTGTGATGATGAAGGCCTCGATCCAGCGGAAGCCGAGCTTTTGCAGCCAGAGGATCAAGAAGACGTCGAGCGCCGTGATGACGACGCCCAGCTCCAGCGGAATGCCGAACAGGAGATTGAGGCCGATTGCCGTTCCCACCACTTCGGCCACGTCGGTGGCGATGATGGCGATCTCGGCGAAGAGCCAGAGCACCAAGGCGACGGACTTGGGAAAGGCATCGCGGCAGGCCTGGGCCAGATCGCGGCCCGAACCGATGGCGAGTCTCGCGCACAGCGATTGCAGAGTGATCGCCATGATATTCGACAACAATGCCACGGCGAGTAGCGCATAGCCGAACTGGGCGCCGCCGGCGATCGAGGTGGCCCAGTTGCCGGGGTCCATGTAGCCGACCGAGACCAGATAGCCGGGCCCAATGAAGGCAATGGCCCGCTTCCACAGGCTGCCCGTATGCGAGACATGGATCGAGCGGAAGACATCGGCCAGCGACGGCTCGCCACGCGCCCGCCGCCAGCCCTGCCGCTCCGCCGTGGCAGTGAATTCGCCGCCTTGGGAAATGTCGTTCACCTCACACCAACAGCGCCGTCACATACATTGTCACCAGTCCCGCCGCCACGCCGCCCGCCACCGCGGGGTCGAGCAGATGGCGGAAACCGGCCCGCCGCGCCATCAGCGCCGTGACCTCGACGATCACCTGCAGGATGGCGCCGGCCGCCACCGCAAAGCAGATCGAGATCCACAAAGGCCCCACCGCCTGGGTGCCGATCACCGTGCCGGCCACGGCGGGAAGGCCGGCCAGCGCCGCGAGGCCGGCGAAATTCCACAGCGACGGCCGCTTTTCGGCGACCGGCGCCGCGATGGCGATGCCCTCGGTCACGTTGTGGATGGTGAAGCCGATCACCAGATAGGTGGCCATCGCCGCAGCCCCCGTCGCCAGCGCCGCACCAACCGCGAGCCCTTCGCCGAGATTGTGCAGGCCGATGCCGAGCGCGATGAAGCCCGCCAGCCTGAGGCCCTCGGGAGCGGCGCCGCCGCGGCGGCCCACCGCCAGAAGGCCGATCGCGGTGAGGCCCGCCACCACCCAGAACAGCACCGGTCCCCTGAGCCGGCCGATGGTTTCGCCCGCCTCCTCCAGTCCTTCGCCGATCGTATCGATCAGCAGGAAGGCGAGAAGACCTACGGTGAGCGCCAGAAGGAAATTCAAGCCGTTGCGCGACATCGAGCGCATCGCCGGCCAGGCGAGCAGGCCGATCGCCACCGGCACGACGCCGAGCAGCACGCCGACGCTGGCGAGCAGGCCGAGCGATGCGCCATCCAGGGCCGGGGTCAATTGTGCGACGTCGATCGAATGCTCGATGACAGCGCCGGTCCGGGTGATGAGCGCGATGTGGTGGGCTTCGCCGTCGATCCATGGATAGGGAATGTCGAAGCGCGTGAGACCCAGCCGGGCCGAAGGCCGCTGCGGCTCGGCCGTGAAGCTGCGATAGGCGCCGTCCACCTGGATCTGGGCGACGACCACCGGCTCGGAACCGTCGGTGCGCAAGGCAAGGGAAATCAGGCCGGGCGTCAGGCGCACCGATTCGACCGCGGCCTCTTCCACCGGCGGCGCGCCCACCGCGAGCCCGTCGAGCGGCCGCCACCACAGCAGCAGCGCAACGACAAGGACGAGAATGACGGCGGGCAGCGCCAGCCAGAAGCGGGTGCCGCTCATGCCACCACCTCGAAGTGGCTCATCCAGCCGAGCTCGGCGAATTCAGACTGATGCGCATGGAACATGTAAAGGCCGGGCTCGTGGTCCGCGAAGGTGAATTCCAGGATGCCGCGCTGGGCCTGGCACATCATCACCGTGTCGATGGTGCGGTGGCTGGGCTCCAGCGTCGTGCCGTGATCGTAGAAATCGAAGAAATTGGCGTGCAGATGCAGGGAATTGACGGGATCGAACTCGGTCATGTTGACCAGATAGAGGCGCACCGGCCGGGCTTTCTCGATGCGGATCGGCTTGTTGAAATAGGCGAAGGGGATCGAGTTGACCGCATAGAACTCATTCTCGTCGTCGAAATTGGTGTCGAAGCCGTTCATCACCATGACCAGCTCCTGCCAGCGCCCGTTTTCCGGCGTGCCGAGCAGGCGGGAGGCGGCCTTCTCGCGCTGCTCCGGATGCCGGTCCGGGTCCGGATCGACGATGAAGGTGCCGTACAGGCCCTTGTGGATATGACGCTTCAGCGGAATGGCGTGGCAGTGATAATGATGGCAGCCGAAGGGCCTGGCTTCGAATTCGTAGGTGAACTCGCCACCCGGCTCGACCAGCCCCGCCCCCGGGACTCCGTCCATGCGGGCGGCATGGATGCCGTGAAAATGCATCGAATGCGGATGCGAGCTGCTATTAACCAGTCGGATGCGCAGGAGATCGCCCTCGGTGCAGCGCAGCGCCGGTCCCGGTATGCGGCGGTTATAGGACCAGCCGGCGAACATCACACCCGGCGCCACTTCGAATTCGTGATCGACGGCGGTGAGCGTCCATTCGCGCACCCGGCGGCCATTGGCGTCCGCGGTCACTGTCCCCACGTCCCAGTCGGTGAGCATGGCATGCGGATCGAAGCCGTTTTTCACATGGTCGACCTCGCCGACCACGATGTTTCCGCCCTGACCGTGCCCGGAATGGGCGGCGGTTTCCTGGGCAGCGGCCGGCAGGCTCACGGCCATGGCCGGCAGCGGCAGGACGGCGGCGGTGCGCAAAAACCTGCGCCGGTTGAGTTCAAATGATTCCATTTCCATTCTCCTCGGCAAAGTTTAGCATTGGCTAAACTATATGCAATAGGCTAATTTCGCGTTGCAGCGGAAGGGCCGCAAATGAAGTTAACGAGGAAGAGGGGCCAGACGGCGAAACTCCGCTCGGCGGCGTTCCGGCGCATCCGCGCCGACCATCAGACGGAACTGGCCGGTGACTATGTCGAATTGATCGCCGACCTGATCGACGAGCGCGGCGAGGCGCGCGGCACCGACGTCGCCATGCGCCTGGGTGTCGCCAACGCCACGGTGGTCAAGACGCTGAAGCGCCTGCAGGATGCGGGCCTCGTCACCCAGGAGCCCTATCGCGCCATCTTCCTGACCGGCGACGGCTGGAAGTTGGCCGAGGACGGCCGCCGCAAGCACAAGATCGTCGAGGGTTTCCTGCTGGCGCTCGGCGTCGCCGCCGCCACCGCCCGCATCGATTCGGAGGGCATCGAGCACCATGTCAGCGAGGAGACGCTCCGCGCCATGGCCCGCTTCCTGGCGAGGAATGGGGGGTAGGAGGCGAATAGCGAATAGCGAATAGCGAATAGGAGAAGACCACTTACTATTCGCTATTCGCTACTCCCTATTCGCTCCTTCTCATCACGGCGATGAAAAATCCGTCGGTGTCGTGGCTGTGCGGGGTGAGCAGCAGCGTCTCGGCCGATCCGTCGGCGGAAGCGGGCGGGGTGCCGCCAATGGCGCTGCGCCATTGCTCCGTATACGGAATGAGGGTGAAGTCCGCCTGCGCCGCGAGGAACGCCTTGACCTGATCGGCATTTTCCTCGGGCAGCACCGAACAGGTGATGTAGACGAGCCGCCCGCCGGATCTGACCAGCTTCGCCCCCCGCGCCAGCACCTCCTTCTGCTCCACGATTCGCTGCTGCAGTTGTTTCGCCGTCACCCGCCATTTGGCATCGGGCTTGCGCCGCCACGAGCCGGAGCCCGAGCACGGCGCATCGATCAGCACGAGGTCGAAGCCGCCCGCCTTGGTCAGCCTGTCGCCCTCGTCGGCGGCGATGACCTCGACATTCTCCGCCCCCGCCCGCCGCAGCCGCTCGAAGATCGGCCGCAGCCGGTGCCGGTCGGAATCATGGGCATAAAGCCTACCCTCGTTCTTCATCATGGCGGCGAGCGCCAAGGTCTTGCCGCCGGCCCCGGCGCAGATATCGGCCACCCGCTCGCCCGGTGCCGCGCCCGACATGAGGGCCGCCACCTGCGAGGCCGCGTCCTGCACCTCGAACCAGCCAAGCCCATGGGCCGGCTCCACTTCGACATTGGTGTTGCGGGCATCGGGACCGGGCGGCAGGATGCGCACGCACAGCGGCGACAGCGGTCCCGCCAGCGCCCCATAGCGGGCCAGCGCATCGAGCACCTGTTCGCGTGTCGCCTTCAGCGTGTTAGCCCTGAGGTCGATGGGCGCCCGCTTCGCCAGCGCCGCACCCTCCGCCGCCCCGCGCTCGCCGAAAGCCCGCTCGAATGACGCCAGCAGCCATTCCGGAAAATCGCCTTGCACATAGGCCGGAAGATCGTCGCGGAGCTGCCGGTCGAGAGCCGTCTTCTCGGCATCGCTCAAGGGCCCCGGTCCATGTTCGGCGATGCCGTGCGCGGCGATCTCGCCGGGCGCCAGGTTCCAAAGATCGCGCAAGGCCGCCAGCACCAGCGCCCGCGGCCGGCCGTCGCCCATGCGGGTGGAGAGCGAATTGCGCCGCCGCAGGCAATCGAACACCAGTGTGCCGATCGCATGCCGGTCGCTGGAGCCGGCGAAGCGGTGCGCCTTGCCCCAGTCCTTGAGCGCTTCCGACGCCGGGCGATGGCGCGCGAAAACTTCGGTCAGGACTTCGATCGCCGCAGAAATGCGGCCGGGCATGCGCATGGGTCAGCCGGTCACATAAAGCCGGAAGCCCAGCCACAGCCACATCAGCGCAATGCAGGCGCCACCCGCGACGAAGGCATAAAAGCGCTGCACCACCACATTGGCGCCGGTATGGATGAAACTGTGGACGAAGCGCGAAGCGACGAAGGCGAATGACAGCGCGATCTGCGCCGCATCGGCGAGACCCGTGACCAGCACAAGCGCCAGCACCGCGTAATAGAGAACCGGCATCTCGAACTGGCTTTGGTAATTGTTGCCGAGCTTGCGCAAGCGCTCCGGCCAGCGCGAACTGTCGAGTTCAACGTCCTTGAGCCTGACCTCGCCGCCGCGCACCGCTTTGACGCGGCCCGCCCCCATGCGCACTACCGTCACGAAGATCAGGCCCACATGGGCGAAGGCCGGAAACAAGAGAAGTTGCGTCGAGGTCATCCCTGCCTCTGGTAATTGGGCGCCTCGCGGGTGATCATGATGTCGTGGGCGTGGCTTTCGCGCAGTCCCGCATTGGTGATGCGGATGAATTCGGCGCGGGTCTGGAGTTCCGCAAGGCTCGCCGCCCCGACATAGCCCATGGCGGCGCGCAAGCCCCCGACGAGCTGATGCAGAACCGCCGCCACCGGCCCCTTGAAAGGCACCTGGCCTTCGATCCCCTCGGGCACCAGCTTGAGATCGTCCGCCACTTCCTGCTGGAAATAACGGTCGGCCGAACCCCGCGCCATGGCGCCGACCGAGCCCATGCCGCGATAGGATTTGTAAGAGCGGCCGTTGTAAAGAAAGACCTCGCCGGGGCTCTCGTCGGTGCCGGCCAAGAGCGCGCCGATCATCACGACATGGGCGCCCGCGG
>JANMQB010000081.1:0-10474 GCA_031370155.1 Hyphomicrobiales bacterium
GGGAAAAGTTCATCATCCGCCGCCATCCAAAGCAGACTTGGAACTGCTGGCTAAGAGGATATAAGGAGGTGGAATTCGTGGAGGTTGACACGGGCAATTCGACCGAGTGGACGACTTTCTTGAAAGACAAGAAGTGACCGGCCCGGGGTGCGGGGCCGGGCCGAGTGAAATCGCAGACGGTGTATTTTGGAGGCGGCCGAGCCCGCGTTCGACGTGACAGGCAAAAGTTTCCATCAGCCTCACACAGGACACGACGCCGATGACCGCACGGTAATATCGACGCGCCCCAAGGCCGGCACCGGCGTAACCGCGAATTCCAATTCCGCCGCCGTCTCTTCCGCACCCCGGCGGGGATACTCCTTCTCCCTGATTGTCTTTGGCGGCCTCTCCGTCCTGCTCATCGCGCTCACCGCCAGCCTCGTTACAATTCATTTCATGACAGGTGGCCGCACCGGCTTTTCCGAAGAAGTTCTGGAAGCACCGCTGGTGGTGGTCGAGGCGCCGGACGCGCTTGCCGAGCAGCCAGCCGAGACCGCCGACGAGATGGACCGCTACTTGCCGCCGCGGATTATCGGGTTGAGTGGAGCGCCCATCGTCGTTCGCAGGCTGGGCACGGTATCGCGTCAGCTTGTGGCGCTGCCGGACGAAGTGACGGCCGCCGCTGGGCCGCTCAAGCTGCCCGGTGAGGTCTACCGATTCAGCGATGCGTTTTCCAGTTCGGAATCGGATCTGCCGGGAGGATTCCAGGGCTCTCGGGAGGATTTTGCCTTCGACAAGTCGGACGATGCGGCTGTTCCCTCCGGCGAGGACCCCGGCGGGCTGCCCGGCAACGCCAATGTCCTGATCGTCAGTCCCGAGGGCCAGCAGGGCGTGCAAGTGCAGCAGGAATTCGTCGGCATTGCCGGGCCGGCCAAGTCGGTTTGGAAATTTCTCGCGGGCCTGGGATTCTCGGAAGAAAGCGCCAAGGCCGCGGACGCGGCCTTTCAGGACGTTCTCGGTGGGAAAAACGTTGCCGGGAACGACGCTATCGCGGTCCTTGGCATCGGGGACGATGCCGAAGCGGGCAAACTGGCGCCGGCCCAGATTTCAATTTATCGCGAGGATCAACTCATCGGTTCCGTCGCCTTGACGGAAAACCGGGCCTATGCCCCAGGCGTCGATCCATGGAACGGCGCGCCGCCCGAAGTACCGACGGAGGATGCCGGAAATTCGCTTGAGAAGGAAAGATTGCTCGACGTAATCTACCTCACCGCCGTGCGCAACAAATTGCCGACACCGGTCATCGGCGAAGCCCTCCTGCTGCTTTCGCGCGCCCACGATCTTGAGCAGGCCGCCGCTCCCGGCGATGGGATCACCATGCTTTTCTCCGCCGCGCCGCGCGATCCGAAAAGCGGATTTGGCCGCGTTCTCTATGTCCGCATCAGCCGCGGCGCCGGCGACATGGAATGCTACGCCGTGCCGGTAAAGGCCGGAAAGCCGTTCGACTGCGTTTCGGTCGACGGTCAGGACAAATCAAGCGGCGGCATGATCTCACCCGTGAAAGGGGTGATCGTCGCGCGATTCGGCCCCCGCATCGATCCGCAGACCGGAAAGAAGACCGATGAGATGAATTTTGGCGTGGACTGGGCGGCGCCCCTCGGCTCACCGGTCGTCGCAGCCTTCGACGGCGAAGTCGAAACGGCGGACTATGACGGCGAACGGGGCAATTTCGTCCGCCTCACGCATCCCGGCAACACCAAAACCGTCTATGCCAATCTGCAGAAATTCGCAGCCAACCTGGCGGCCGGCACGAAAGTATCGGCCGGCCAGGTTATCGGCTACGTGGGCAAGAGCGGCAATGCATCCAATCCGGTTCTGCATTTCGAACTGCTGCGCAACAACCGGCCGGTCGATCCTTTCGGCGAGTATCAGAGCTATGTCGAAAGAGGCGGCGCCATCGACATTTTTGTTAACCGCATCATCTATATCGAGAGCGGCAATAACTGCAAGGTCGCCAACCCGCTGTCCTCGGCCGTCGGACTCGGACAATTCCTCAAGTCGACGTGGATGCTGACCATCCAGCGCCACCGCCCCGACCTGCTGAAGGGGCGCACGAGGGAAGAGGTCCTGGCCTTGCGCACCGATTGCGATCTGGCGCGTGAAATGACCACGGAGTTCACCCGCGACAATGCGGCCGTGCTTAGGTCTCAGGGCAAGCCCGTGACACCCGGCAATCTTTATCTTGCGCATTTCCTCGGCGCCGACGGCGCCCTGCTCGCCCTGAACTCCGACCCGAAGACGATGATTGCCGACATGTTCGGCGCAGCGCACGTGGCCGCCAATCCCCATGAGCGTGCCAAGGATGTCGGATTCCTCGTCGACTGGGCGGCGCGCAAGATGCAGCGCGGGAAAACCGTCGTTGCAGCCGACACATCTCCATCCGCGGCGCAGAAGAGCGTCGTCTCGAGCCGGGCATTCGCCGAGCTGAAGCAGGCCGTCGACGTCATGCTGAAGTGAGCTGCGGCGGAAAATGACGGGAGGTTGGCGGATCGTGAATTTTGTCATATCCTCCATCCTGGCGCTTCCGCTGTGCAAGACGAGGGCCGCATGAAGGCTATTCGCCGCTGTGGACTGGTATTGGGGCTCGTGCTTGCCGTATCGGCGGCCGAGGCTCAGTCTCAGGACGATTTTCTGAATCTCGAACTCAACAACCTCATGCAAGTCGAGAACGGCTGCCGTGCCACCTTCATCGTCGTCAACAGCCTTGGCGTAAAGCTCGACCGCACGGCGATCGAAATCGGCGTCTTCGACGAAAAGAACGTATTTTCCCAGATGGTGGTGTTCGACCTCGGCCGGCTGCCGCAAGGCAAGACCAAGGTCGTCCAGTATGATTTGCCACGCAGCTGCACCACCATCTCGCGGCTTCTGCTCAACAGCGTCAAGGAATGTACCGGCGGCGGCGATATCGCCGCGCAGTGCGAAGACAGGATTCGAACCCGCAACAACACGGCCATCGAATTCGGCCAATAGCCGATCGCCATCTTCTGGCTGGAGACGGAACGAACATGAGCGCCGACATTCTCTCTGTCTTCAAGACCGGCGGACCGGTGGTGGCGGTGCTGGCCGCCATGTCGGTCATCGCGCTGGCCATGACCTTGTTCAAGATCTGGCAGTTCGCCTCGTTGCGTGTTGGCAAGCACCGCGTGGCGCTTCGCGCCGTCGAGATGTGGATCGCCGGCGACCGGCAAGCGGCTTACGTGGCCGTGGAGCACCACAAATCGCCGCTGTCCAAGGTCGTTGCTCATGCCATGCGCGGCAAGACCCACGGCGGTCACATGGTTGAAGACGTCAAGGAGGACGTCATGCGTGTGGCGCAAGGCGAACTCCTCGAGTTGCGCCGCTATCTCCGCGGCATCGAAGTGATAGCCCAATCCGCTCCCTTGCTCGGTTTGCTGGGCACCGTCATCGGCATGATCCAGGCCTTCAACCAGCTCGAGGCGTCGGGCGCCGCCGTCAATCCCGCGCAGCTTGCCGGCGGCATCTGGACGGCCCTTTTGGCCACCGCGATGGGGCTCGGCGTGGCGATCGTCTTTTCGATCGTGGGCGCGTGGTTCGAGAGCAAGGTCGAAAATGAGCGGGCCATCATGGAGATGACGCTTACCGGTTTCTTTGCCCACCGCATCACCGATACCCAGCAGCGCGATTTCGGCGAGGTCACGGATTTGGGGAGAAAGGCAGGCGCCCATGCGCGTTGACCGGCCCGCGCCGTTACGCAAGCCATTGCCTCTGGTTCCCCTGGTGGACGTCGTCTTCCTGTTGCTGATGTTCTTCATGCTGTCGTCCACATTCACGCGCTTCGGCGATCTCGATATGCTGCGCAATCCTTCGGCTCAGGCGCAGCGCCAGGCGGAGGCCGCGGGGCCCGCCGCTCCGCCGGGCGTCATCGTCGCCGTAGCCCAGGGCAGGAAATTCAAGATCAATGGCGTCGAGACGGCAGTGGAGGATATTGCCGCATCGCTCGACCGGTACTACGACAAGGGTGTGCGCTCAGGGGTCATCATGTTGTCGTCCTCGGCCGAAGTTCAGGATATGGTTTCGGTTCTCGAACAGGCGCAAAGATCGAAACTCACCTTACTGACCGTGGCGCGGTAGGAGCCGGCCATGCGACTTGCCGCCTCGCCCGTGAAGCGCTCATCCGACTGGGTGCTGCAGCTCATCAATATCGTGTTTCTGCTGCTGCTGTTCTTCCTCGTCAATGGCACGATTGCCGGGCCGCAGGACACCGGGGTCGAGCCGCCACATTCGGTTCTGATTGCGGCGGGCAATCCGCCCAGGGACGCGGCCTATATCGATCAAGACGGCAATGTGCGTTACCGTCAGGCGCCCGCCTCCCCGGAGCAGATCGCCAGGCAACTGCGGTCCGATGCGGCGGCACTCGGCCTTGCCGGAGAGACACTGCCCCCCCTGGTGATTGTCGCCGACCGGCGGCTCAAGGCATCGCGGCTCGTGGCCAGCATCGAGGAACTCAAGCGCCTTGGGGTTCGCAACATTTCGCTGTTAACGGTGCAGGATGAAACTCCATGACGCGGCGGGCGGCGATCTGGGCCGTTGCCTTCGTGGTCTCGCTTGCCGTGCACGCGATGTTGGCGCTGGCCGTATCCGGGTTGAGGGGTGCGGCGCCGGGGGTTGCGCTTGCCGAATTGCGGATCGCGGATGACGGCGGCTTCGCGGTGACCGTCGTCAGACCGGTGGCGCAGCCGGTCGAGCAGGCAGCGCAGCCGCCCGAGGCCGATATTCAGTCAGCCGACGCAATCAAACCCGTGGCTCCGATGGTGCTTGCGCCTGCCGCCGGCACGGCGGATCAAGACACATACGGCGCCGAGACGCAGCATGACGAAATCGCCGTTGCCGCCGTGGCGGCCGAACACCTCGAGGCCGCAGGATCCGAGAAGCCGCTTTCCCCTGTCGCAAGCGCCGGAGCGATCCCGCCCGCCGCGCAAGGGGAGAGCTTGACCGATGCGATTCCTGCCGCAACTGCGGCGCTCGAACCGGTCCCGCCTCAATCTGCCGCGACGTCTTCGTCCGTTGGCGCCGTGCAGCCTACGGTCGCTGAACAGCAGGCCGCGGCGGAGGAGGTGCCTGCAGCGGCCGTGGCGGCCGAACACTTCAAGGCCGCGGGACCCGAGACGCCGCTTTCTCCTGTCGCAAGCGGCGGAGCGATCCCGCCCGCCGCGCCGGCGGAAAGCATGACCAGTGCGGTTCCTGCCGCAACTGCGGCGCTCGAACCGGTCCCGCCTCAATCCGCCGGCCCATCCGGCGCCGTGCAGCCTACTGTCGCCGAACAGCAGGCTACGGCGGAAGAGGTTCCTGCAGCGGCCGCGCCGGTTGTGACAGCGGTTCCGCAGCAGGTGGCGCTGGCGCCCGCAGCGCTTGCGCCCGCCAGTCTCGCCGAGCGCATGCGAAATTTTGTCCGCTTCTATGATGGGGGCGCGTGTTTCTTTGCGGTGCCGGTATCGTTCGCCGGTCAACGGCCGCGGATCGACGGATTTGCATCGGATGTGGAGCCCATTTTGACCTTCGGTGCGGAACTTCGCCGCGCTTTCGGGATCGATGCCGAGATCGAAGTCCGTCAAATTACCGGCGCGCAATGTCCGGCGATCGGTTTCATCGGCGGACTGCTCAAATCGCGCCTGCCAGAACTGCAGGTTCAACTCGCGAACGACCGCATCGCCAGCGGCCGGGAATTGCGCGGCACAGTCGCTGGCGTGAATCTGCCGTGGCTCAGCCTGCTCCTCGTTGATGACGACGGCATGGTGCATGACATCTCGAGCTATCTGAAGAGGACGCAAGACGGTTGGTCGTTCGCCGCACCGCTCTATGTCACCGCCCAAGGCAGGGAGCGCAACCAGCTCATCGTCGCCATTGCCGCAAGCCGCGCCCTCGACCGGCTCAAGCTGACCAGGCCCGCCGCCGGTTCCGAGCTGTTTCCGGCGGTTGTCAACGAGGCCGATGCGACGCAAAATGACATCGCCATCGGCATTGGCGCTTTCCGGGTGGAATGAGCGCGTCCGGCGCGGTGACGGTTATCCGATCAGCACGGTGGGGAAGCCCATGACGATTGCCCCGCCATGGGTCGTCATGTCGCCGATGCGGGCGGCGGGCTGGCTGCCGACGATGACGGTGAAGGAACCCTGTACGATCATGTCTGGTGGGCCGACGCAGACGCACATGTCGGTGACTCGGGCCTGTGGCATGCCGCCGGTGATGACGGTTGGAAAACCCGTGATAATGGGTCCGCCGACATGCGGCACAAGCACCGTCACCATCGGGCAGGCGTGCATGTCGGTGATGCGGGCGGCCGGCATTCCCATTTCGCGCCTCCGTGCAGGTTGCGCGGCAGTCAGGGTCAGGCTGCCGCGGCGCACATGCTATCGCAACGGCGTTCCGGCGCAACCGCCATATGTGTGCGCCGTCTCGCCAGCTCTACTTGCCGCGGGTCTGCTGGTCGTAGAACTCGGCGAACAGGTCGAGGAACTCGCCGAGCATGCCATGTTCATGGCGTCCGGCCTTGGCTTTCCAGCGCTCGCAGAAAGTGTCCCAGAGCTTGGCCTTGTTGCCGCCAAGCAGTGAAGGTTTGACGCCACCGCCCAACTGCTCGATGGCCTCCGGCGCCAGATCCTCGATGAGCTTGGCGATGGCCTGCTGCATCGCCGCCAGCGTGGCGAGCTGATGGGTCTTGATGTCGGCGAAGCTCCTCTCGATCGTCTGGCGGCTGTCCATATAGCCCGGCGAGGGCGGCCCGAGCATGATTTTGATCGCATCCTCCGCCGTGGGCATGAATTTGATGGGATTGTTGTCGACCGGTTGAATCAGCGTGCGGTGGCCGCTGCGGGCCAGGGTCTTGGCGGCCGCCCGGGCTTGCAGCAATTGCATGAGGTTGGCGCACACCATATTCAGCAGCACGCCCAGCTCCTTGCCGAGTGCACCTGGGTCGCGGCGCATGAGCGCGTCCACCGGAATATTCGCTCCCTGGGCAAATTGCTGGAGGAAGTCGCGCCCGCCCTGGTCCTGTCCGGCAGCCGGCAGAGGGCCGGGAACGGGCGGCGGCGCGGCAGCCAGCGGAATTTCCTTGCGCGGTGCCGGAAATGGCAATTCGCTGTCGGCCGGCCACCCCCCGCCGGCTGCCGCTTGCTCTGCAACCGGATGTCCGACGCCGGTGGAAGCCCAGGGGTCAAGCTGCCGGGACGGCCGGGACGGTTGCGGAATGGCGGGCCTCGGGGGTTCACTGACGGGCGGAATGGCAGGGATGCTGCTCAAGAAATCGCCGGCGCGATCACCCTTCTGCTGCGGCGGCATCAGATCGCGCGGATCGATGGGCGGCGGCGGAACCGGTGCCTGCCATGCATCGCTTGAGGGCCTCGGCTGCATGGCCTGGCCCGCCCGTGACTGAGGCGGTGTCCGGGCATTCTCAAGTCCCGTTACCGAAACCGAGATGATATAGTCCCCGATGGTCAGCTGGTCGCCGTCGGCAAGCTTGTGAGGGCTCTGCATGCGCTTGCCGCTGCTGTTGATGAAGGTGCCGTTGGTGGACACGTCGTAGAGCCAATAGCAGCCGTCGAAATATCTGATCTCGCAATGCTTTCCCGATATTGAACGGCTCGGGTCCGGCAGGGTCCAGTCGAGATGCTGATCGCGCCCAAGATCGAAGCCGCGCCGGTCGACGCGGAATTGTACCGGCCCGCCATCCGCCAGCCGGTCAAAATTGTCAATTTTCAGCGTGAGCACGGAACCCGATTATCCGATTGCAAGAATCTGATGGAATCTAGTGCAGCGGGCACGCTTTGCCAACCCGGGCGGCTTGCGTCAGGGCGCGCCTGCATCAATGAGCTTTATGGCCCGCTCCACGGCTGCGGCCAAGTGCCGGCTGCGGTCCTTGGGTCCGACTTGGGCCAAAGCGGTGAGAACCGCGGCGCGGACGGCGTGGGCGGTCAGGAAGTTGGGCGGCGGCACGGGCCATTCCGGGTTCTCCACCATGCTGCCGCCCGACCAGGCCGCCGCGAGGGTTGTCCATGCCGCGGCACTCTTCACGGCCGCAGCCATGCCGGCGGTCAGTGCCGCGCGCCGGTTTTCCTCTTCCGGCACCTTGACCCACTGCTCGCTCAATCCGAGCAGTTCGATATCGCGCTCCGCAACCGGGGGAGCGCTGCCCCGGATGCACTGGCAGCCCCACCAGACCGCTTCGCGCCGCGGCAGCAGGTAGGAACAGAAGCTGATCGCATCCTCGGGCGTCGGGCCGTTAGCGAGAAATTGGAGAAAGGCCAGCGGCTCGGCATCGCCGGGGTCGGCGGCGATGTCGTCGCGGGCCGGCGCGAAAGTCTCGAACACCTGTTTCGCCGTGGTGAAGCGAGGGCGCCTCATGGGGCGGCAGCTCCGTCTTGTCCGGCACTGGACGGGTAAATGGTAATGCGGTCTAACAGGGCTTTGTCCTCCACCGCTTGCTTGCCGTCAATTGATCAATACCAGTCCGCCTTTGAGGGTCAGCACGGCGCTGGCCGTGACGTTCGTATTTACCGACGATGACGCATCGAGAAGCGCCTTAGCCTTGATCGTGATCGTTATCGATTCCATGGTGATGCTGGTGGGGTCCATGACGATCTTGCTGCCGCCGACGATGAACTCGATTTTCGATACCGCTTCGACCTTCCACACATTGCCGATGGATTCGGTCTGATCGTTGCCGACATCTTTCGTTACATTGTTTTCGATCTTCGCTTCCATGTCCTTCTGGCCGTGCAGACGGATCAGTTCCGATCCGGACTTGTCGTCGAACACGAACTCGTTGTAGCCGCCTCCGCCCTCCGATGATTCCGATTTGATGCCGGCAATCGTCTTCTCGGCGGGCAGGGAATAGGGAACGGTATTTTCGCCGTTGTAGACCGTGCCCGTCACCAGCGGCCGATCGGGATCGCCGTCGACGAATTCGACGACTACTTCCATGCCGACCCGCGGAATGACGATGCCGCCCCAGGAATTGCCCGACCAAACCTGCGCGATGCGCACCCGGCGCGAATTCTTCTGCTCGCGATCCCAGTAGAAATTCACGATGATCCGGCCATGTTCGTCGACATCGATCTCGCCATCGCCGGCAACCTTTGCCGTCTGCAGTCCGTGAATGACGGGCTTTGCTGTCACCTGCGGCATCCGGAAGGGAATGGTCGTTGGCAGATATTCATAATGCCCGGAATAGATTTCCTCGGTATTGGAACCGGATCCCGAGCGGTAGACGTTCGAGCTGAAGGAATGCTCGGCACGGACGATCAAGTATTCCTTGTTCTGGCTGTCTTCGGGATGTTCGGTAAGCGTCATCAACGTGCCCGGGCAGCATGACACCGCATCGCCCACCGCCCGGCATCTGCGATCCATGGCCTGCTCGGCCTCGAGCCGGAAACCGGCATAGTCCGTGCCGACGCTCTTTTCCTCGAACCGCCCCGGATAATCGTAACGCTCCAGATCCGCATGGCTGTACGCGCCGCCGCCTTCCCGCTCGCTCAACAAGTCCGCGCTGGGTTTCATGTAGTCGTAGTCGTTCAGGGCAAACTTGCCGCTGGCAAAACGCCGGCCGGCAAACCACGTATGGAGAATTTCTTCCTTGCGCCGATCCGTGCCCGTCAACTGCCGGTACACCAGCTTGCCGCCCTTGCCGCCACTTTGTTTGGCTTCGTGCGCCGAAGGGGAGTCGGCGAGGATGAGTTTATGCCCGGATTCGGAGTGCTCGAAAAAATAATAGATGCCCGCTTCCTCCATGAGACGGCAGATGAACTGCAAATCGGTTTCACGGTATTGCACGCAATATTCAAGGGGTTCATAGGATCCCGATAGGATTTCTTTGTAGACCGCAGGGTAGCAGGGTTTATCGAGAATCGCCTTGATGATTTGCGGGATGGTCTTTTCGGAAAAAATGTGACAGTCCGACACCCGTGACAGCATCCACAACCATGGCCGGAGCACGAGCGAGTACGCGTAATAGATATTCTGCATGCCGCGCCACTGGGTATCGGTCAAGACACCGTTGAAGTGGCGCACAGATTCGTCATAGTTCTTGATCGACACACAGCAGTTTTCACCGATCGCGCCGTCGAAATTGATGTCCGGCTGGTCGCTCAGGGCATCGACGTGAATTTCGAAGAGCTCGCTCAGCCCTTCGCGGCCGTCAAAACGTTCGAGGACGAGGACATCGGTTCCCAACGGTGTCGTGAGCTTCGCAACTCTCGAATCCTGACGTGGCTTCGGCACCATGGCGTTCCTCGACTCCCCGGCGAGCGCAGTTGGAGCTATCTGTTTGAATTGACTTTACATACAGGTTGCGGCATAGTCCACGCAATTCAGACCAGCTACAGGAGGCAGGTCATGTCGGCGAAATCATATCTTCTCGCATGCGGGTTCCTCGTGGCTTTGCCGCTCAGCGCGCACGGCGGCGAGACCTATTCAGTCGAAG
>JANMQB010000190.1:0-2645 GCA_031370155.1 Hyphomicrobiales bacterium
GCGCCCGCGTCGTCGCCTTTGAGCGCTTCCTTGAGATCCGCCATGGCGTTCTCGATCGCGCCGCGTTCGGCATCGCCGACCTTGGAGCCGTGTTCGGCGAGCGCCTTCTCGGTCGAGTGCACCAGCGCCTCGGCGTGGTTCTTGGCCTCGACCAGCTCCTTGCGCTTCTTGTCCTCGGCGGCGTTGATCTCGGCCTCCTTGACCATCTTCTCGATCTCTTTGTCGGAGAGACCGCCCGAGGCCTGGATGCGAATCTGCTGTTCTTTATTCGTCGCCTTGTCCTTGGCGGAGACATTAACGATGCCGTTGGCGTCGATGTCGAAAGTGACCTCGACCTGCGGCACGCCGCGCGGTGCCGGCGGAATGCCCATGAGATCGAACTGGCCGAGCATTTTGTTGTCGGCCGCCATCTCGCGCTCGCCCTGGAAGACGCGGATGGTCACCGCGGTCTGGTTGTCGTCGGCGGTGGAGAATATCTGGCTCTTCTTGGTCGGGATCGTGGTGTTGCGGTCGATGAGCCGGGTGAACACGCCGCCCAGCGTCTCGATGCCGAGTGACAAGGGCGTCACGTCAAGAAGCAATACGTCTTTCACTTCGCCCTTGAGCACGCCCGCCTGGATCGCCGCGCCGATGGCCACGACCTCGTCCGGGTTGACGCCCTTGTGCGGCTCCTTGCCGAAGAACTGCTTTACCACTTCGATGACCTTGGGCATGCGCGTCATGCCGCCGACCAGCACGACCTGGTCGATCTGGCCGGCGGTAACGCCCGCATCCTTGAGCGCCTGGCGGCAAGGCTCGACGGTCTTCTGAATCAGGTCGTCGACCAGGGCTTCGAGCTTGGCGCGCGTCAGCTTCAAGGTTAGATGCTTCGGACCCGAAGCATCCGCCGTGATGAAAGGCAGGTTGATTTCCGTTTGCGTCGCGGACGACAGCTCGATCTTGGCCTTTTCCGCCGCCTCCTTGAGGCGCTGCAGGGCAAGCTTGTCCTTGCGCAGGTCGATTCCCTGTTCCTTCTTGAACTCGTCGGCGAGGTAATCGACGATGCGCATGTCGAAGTCCTCGCCGCCGAGGAAGGTATCGCCGTTGGTAGACATAACCTCGAAGACGCCGTCGCCGAAATCGAGAACGGAAATGTATAAGTTGCCGCCGCCCAGATCATAGACCGCGATGGTGCCGGCTTCCTTCTTGTCGAGACCGTAGGCAAGTGCTGCCGCTGTCGGCTCGTTGATAATGCGCAGAACCTCGAGACCGGCGATCTTGCCGGCATCCTTGGTGGCCTGGCGCTGCGAGTCGTTGAAATAGGCGGGAACCGTGATGACGGCCTGCGTCACCGTCTCGCCGAGATAGCGCTCGGCGGTTTCCTTCATCTTGGTCAGAATATAGGCTGAAATCTGCGAGGGCGCATATTTCTGGCCCCGCGACTCGACCCAGGCGTCGCCATTGTCGGCGCGCACGATATTGTAGGGAACGAGCTTCTTGTCCTTGGCCACCATCGGGTCGTCCATGCGGCGGCCGATGAGGCGCTTGATCGCATAAAACGTGTTCTCGGGGTTGGTGACGCCCTGTCGTTTGGCGGGCTGGCCGACGAGGGTTTCGTCGTCGGCATTGAAGGCTACGATCGAAGGTGTTGTGCGTGCCCCTTCGGCGTTCTCGATGACCTTGGGAGTCTTGCCTTCCATCACCGCGACGCACGAGTTGGTCGTGCCGAGGTCGATGCCGATCACTTTAGCCATGTCCAGTCTCCGTGTGGCAGGCGGGCCTTGCGGAAGCCCGCGAATGGCACTTCCGCGACCCCTGAGGGGCCGCCTCCTGATTGACATATGGTCCGCCTCCCCGCGATTCCCAAGGGGTCTGCGGCGTTCTACGGCTATATAGGGACGGGAAAATTACCGATCAAGCGTCGAGACGCGGTCAAAATGCACCACCCCGGTCTTCGTTATCTGCCCGGATTTCTCGATTCAACGCTCCAGCAGGGCCTGGTGGAAGAACTCCGCCATGCGGTTGCCGAGGCCCCGTTCTTCATCCCCGTCATGCCCCGAACGGGACGGGCTTTCACGGTGCGCATGACCAATCTCGGGCTTCTGGGCTGGGTGTCCGACCGGTCCGGCTATCGCTATCAGGAACGCCATCCTGAAACCGGCCGGCCTTGGCCGCCGATTCCGGATACGGTTCTGGCGATCTGGAAAGACGTCGCGGACTATCCGCATCCACCCGAAGCCTGTCTCGTTAACTATTATCGCGAGAGCGCCAAGATGGGGCTGCACCGCGACGAAGATGAAGAAGATCTCGCCGCACCCGTCGTTTCGATCTCGCTCGGCGACACCGCCCTCTTCCGCATCGGCGGCAACGAGCGCGGCGACAAGACAGAAACCCTCAAGCTCGCCTCGGGAGATGTCCTGGTGATCGGCGGTGCCTCCCGCCTTTGCTATCATGGCGTCGACAGGATCCTGACCGGCACCTCGACCCTGCTCAAGGATGGCGGCCGCATCAATCTCACACTGCGGAGGGTAACGATACCCTGAAGGCCGTGTTGCCTCAGCCTTCAGCCTTTGCGACGCCCCCCATGGCGGGACGCAGGCAGCGCTCGCCGATGGCGAAACCCGCCTGCATTTCCTGGACCACGGTGCCCGGCGGATGCTCCTTGG
>JANMQB010000204.1:0-6416 GCA_031370155.1 Hyphomicrobiales bacterium
TCTATGTGCTCAGGTCACTCGATCTGGAACGCACGGTCGATGGCAATATTACGCCTGTTGCGAAGTCGCAGGCCCTCTACATCACCGTGCTCTGGAGGACCTTCTATATCAGCGCGCTGGTGACGCTCATCACGCTCGTTCTCGCTTATCCCGTCGCATTCATGCTGGCGCATGCGCCGCAACGCCTGTCGAATATCCTGCTGATTTTCATTCTCATACCGTTCTGGACCTCGCTGCTCGTTCGAACCACGGCATGGTTCGTGCTGTTGCAGGACAACGGCCCGATCAATGACCTCATCCAGTTCCTCAATCTCGCCGATGCTCCGCTCAAGCTGATCTTCAGCCGTTTCGGCACGGTCACCGCAATGGCTCACATCCAGCTGCCCTTCACGCTGCTGCCGATCTACGGCGTGATGAAGGGAATATCGCCATCCTACATGCGCGCGGCGCGCTCGCTCGGCGGCGGCCCCTTCTATTCCTTCGTCCGTGTCTATCTTCCGCTCACACTGCCGGGGATCGGCGCGGGTTGCCTGCTCACCTTCATCCTGTCTCTCGGCTATTACATTACGCCGGCCCTCGTCGGCGGCGCGGCCGATCAGATGGTGAGCGGCGTCATCGCTTCGGCCATGAACCAGGAAAACAACTGGGGCAAGGCAAGTGCGCTAAGCGCAATCCTGCTCCTGGCGACCATGGTGCTGTTCTTCGTTTACAACCGCCTCGTCGGCATCGACAAGGTGAAGCTCGGCTGAACCGGATGCTGAAACCCGCTCCATATGCCATGCCGGCCGAACGGGCGCTCTTTTACGCAGGCTGGGTGTTCACCAGCCTGGTGCTGTTGTTCCTGGTCGCTCCCATTCTGGCCGTCATTCCGCTGTCCTTCAATGCCGAGCCCTATTTCAGCTACCCCATGCCGGGTCTGTCCCTACAATGGTATCGCGACTTCTTCGGCAACGAGCGCTGGACGGGCGCGCTGCTGCTGAGCGTGAAGCTCGCCGTCACCGTCACGATCCTTGCGACAGGGCTTGGCACCATGGCGGCACTTGGCCTGGCACGGACGCAATTGCCCTTGCGCTCGGTAATCCTCGGGTTGCTGTTGCTGCCGATGATCGTGCCGGTGATCATCGTGGCGGTCGCAGTCTTCATGTTCTTCGGCTATTTCGGCCTGATCGGGACCTTTGCCGGCCTCGCACTTGCCCATACCGCGCTGGCCACGCCTTTCGTGGTGATCACGGTCACGTCGACGCTGACGAGTTTCGACTGGGCCCTGCAGCGCGCCGCGCAAGGTCTTGGCGCGACTCCGTTCTTCACTTTCCGGAAAGTGATCCTGCCGCTCATCCTGCCGGGCGTGGTCACCGGCGGGCTCTTTGCCTTCACGACATCCTTCGACGAGGTCGTGGTGGCGTTGTTCCTGGCGAGCGCCGAACAGCGGACATTGCCGAAGCAGATGTTCAGCGGCATCCGCGAGATGATCAGCCCGACCATCACCGCCGCAGCAACAATTCAAGTCGTGTTCTCGGTCTGCCTCCTCGTCGGTGCCGAACTCTTACGCCGCCGTTCGGAACGGCTTCGCGGGATGACACCCACGTGAATTGAGCGATAGCCAGCCCCAGCGGGCGAAATCGGGTTCGGCGCGGGAGTATCCATTTGATGCTTTCGAGATGCAGCCTGCCGCTCTCGGCGTCGCCCGCCCGCATCTGCGTTCAAACTGGTGTTTCCTCCTAGTGAGCCGGCGATCTGGCCAATGAATTGTCTCGCGGAGGATTGATGCGCCAAGCGCAAGCCTGCAAAAAGCAAGGCTCGCGCTGCAAGATCGAACCTCCCCTTGCCACGCCTGCCGATGCCAGAAAACTCGCCAATAACTACCAGAACGGCACGAAGGCCTGCGCCAGCCTGCCGCCGATGCGGATCGGCGCCACCGCCGTGGCCAGCCCCGTGCGGTCGTCGGTTTCCACCGCTACGCCGCACAGGGTCGCCGGCCCCTCGGCCGGCTTGAAGCGCTCGACGGGAAGTTTGCGCAGGAAGCGGTTGAGGGGTTCGGCCTTGTCCATGCCGATGATGGAATCGTAATCGCCGGTCATGCCGGCGTCCGTCATGTAGGCGGTGCCGCACGGTAGAATTTGATGGTCGGCCGTCGGCGTGTGGGTATGTGTCCCAACGACAAGGCTGGCGCGGCCGTCGGCGAAGTGGCCGATCGCCATTTTCTCGGACGAAACCTCGCCATGCATGTCGACGAGAATGGCGTCGCATCCCTTGCCCATGGGGCAGGCCTCGAGTTCGCGCGCCAGCGCCGGGAACGGATCGTCGAGCATGGGCTCGATCATCACCCGGCCCATGACATTGACCACCAGCACCCGGCGCCCCGAAGCGGTATCGACGAGCGCCGAACCCCGGCCCGGGCATCCGGCGGGCCAATTGACCGGGCGCAGGAGATTGGGATAGCGCTCGATGAAGACCAGCGCCTCGCGCTGGTCGAAGGCATGATTGCCCAGCGTCACCACATCGGCGCCGGCCGCCAGAAGGCCGAGGAAGATTTCCTCCGTAATACCGAAGCCATGGGCGGCGTTCTCGCCGTTGACCGCGACCAGATCGGGCCTGTAGCGCTCGCGCAACAGCGGCAGCTCGCGCTGGATTGCCTCGCGCCCCGTTCTTCCCACCACGTCGCCGATAAACATCAGCCGCACTTGGTCGCTGCTTTCTCGGTCATGATCCAGTCCAGCGGCTGATCGAAATCTCCATGTGGAACTTCTGGCATTTCCTGGGCGGCATAGGCAACGCCGATCGCCGTGACCGTCTTCAGGCTGCGCAATTTTTGCAGGGTCCGGTCATAAAAGCCGCCGCCATAGCCGAGCCGGTAACCCCTGTGGTCGAAGGCCAGCATCGGCACCAGCAGGACATCGGGCAAGACTTCTGGCGCCGTCTCAAGCGGCGCCGGTATGTCCCAGATGCCGGGCATTGTCGGCTCCCCTGGCGCCCAGGCCCGGAAGACGAGCGGCAAGCCCTCGCCGATAACCACCGGCATGGCGGTCACCCAGCCCTCGCCTTGGAGCCGGGCCAGCAGCGGCAGTAGCGATATCTCGCTCTTGTAGGGGAAGAAGCCAGAGATGGTCCGCTGCTGCGTTTGGCGGGCGAAGGGAAGTCCCCGCTGTGCCAGCGCCGGCCCCGTTTCTTCATGCAGAAGCCGGTGGGCCTCGGCGCGCCGCTTTGCCGCCTCGCTGCGCGCCCGGCGCTTGTCGTCTGCCAAATCCATGAAAACCTTTTCGGGAAGCGGCGAGCCACCGTGGGCCGTGGGAGGTTACGATCCCGGGTCCCTACTTACGTAGGTGGGCGCCGTTTACGCCGGACCACGGTCCGGCACAGGGACAGCTCCCATGAGAATCGCATAGGCCCCAGGGAAAAAGTCTCCTCACGCACCGGGCAGCCCGCCAAGGGGGAATGTAGGCCGGGAGGAGACTGAAATCCAGTGTGCCGCTATTTGCCCAATTCCAGCGCCACCGCCTCCAGCCTCTTGGCGGCGACATCCAAGCGTTCGGACAGGGTTTCCTCGACTGTCTTCAATTCGTGCTGGGCGGCGACTCTTGCCTCGCGCAGGCCCCGCACCTGGTCTTCCAGATCCTCGATCTTGCGGATCGCCTCGGACAGCCGGTCGGCCACCATCAGCCCCGACATGACGAGGAGGCGGATATCGCCGACCGTGCCGACACTCTGGCGGATGCGGACGACTTCCGCATCGAGCAGCCGGGCCAGTTCCTTCAGGTGCCCTTCCTCCCCGTCCGGACACTGCATGGTGTAGGGACGGTCGTTCACCTGGACCACGACATTCGCCATCTTCCTCAGCCCCCGTAGTTGCTGTGGAGTACGGCGCGGATGCGCGACATGGCGGCATCGATCTTGCCGACCGCCTGCTTGCTGGTCTCGACCAGTTCCGAGGCCTTGGCGCGCACCAGATCAAGCTCATTGGCGAGTTTCGAGCGATCCTTGCGCAGCGCATCGGCTTCGCCCACCAGCATTTCGGCGGTTTTCTGGGTTTCCTGCCGCCGCACCACCGCCGCCTCGAACTGCCGCAAGGCCCCTTCGAACCGCCCGAATGCTTGATCCAGTTTGTGAGTGTCTGCCATTACCGCCCTTGGCAAAGCACGAGAATCCCCAGAATTTCACCGACTCTTAGCACACGCCCGCGCCGGAGCAAGTGCAACCGCGTGCACCCAAAGACAGTGGATTTTCTCGCCTCAGCGTCCGTAAAGATATCCCGGAAGCCACATGCCGATGGCCGGGAACATGTAGAGCAGCGCCATGGCGAAGAGGACGATGACGATGAAGGGCATCACGCCGGCGAAGATGTCGTTGATCGACACCTCCTTGGGCGCCACGCCCTTCAGGTAGAAGGGCGCCATGGCAACCGGCGGCGACAGGAATGAGGTTTGGATGTTGAGCGCGATCAACAGGCCGAAGAACAAGGGATCGATGCCGAAGTGATCGAGCAGCGGCAGGAAGATCGGCACGAAGATCACGATGATCTCGGTCCATTCCAGCGGCCAGCCGAGAATGAAGATGATGATCTGGGCGACCACCATGAACATGAAGGGCGACATGTCGAGGCTCACCACGAAGTCCTTGATCACCGCGTCACCACCGAGGATGGCGAACACCGCCGAGAAGGTGAAGGAGCCGACGAACAACCAGCACACCATGGCCGACGTCCGCGCCGTCAGATAGACCGACTCCTTGAGTTTCTCGAAAGTCAGCGAACGGTAGGCGGCGGCCAGGATCAGGGCGCCGAGAGCGCCGATGGCGGCGGCTTCCGACGGCGTGGCAAGCCCGAACAGGATGGCGCCGAGCACCGACAGGATGAGCAGCGCCAGGGGCACGAAGGCGGTGACAAGTTCGTAAATGATGGTGCCCAGCGGCACGTTGCGCTCTTCCGGCGGCAGGGGCGGTGCCAGCGCCGGATTGATCATGACGCGGATGATGACATAAACCATGTACATGCCGGCCAGCATGAGCCCGGGAAAGAACGCCCCGGCATAGAGCTGCACCGGCGAGACGCCAGCGGTGGCGCCGTAAAGGATGAGCATGATGCTGGGCGGGATGAGAATGCCGAGACAGCCGCCGGCGCAGACCACGCCCGCCGAAAGCCTGACGTCATAGCCTTGCTTGAGCATCGCCGGAAAGGCGAGCAGGCCCATCAGCGTCACCACCGCGCCGACAATGCCGGTGGCGGTGGCAAAGAGGGCGCAGGTGGCCAGCGTGGCGATGGCCAGCGAACCGGGCAGCCACCCCGCCGCCAGCTGGATCGAACGGAACAGCCGGTCGAGGATGTTGGCGCGCTCGACGATGTAGCCCATGAACACGAAGAGCGGCACCGAGATCAGGATGTCGTTGGTCATCACCGACCAGGTGCGCTGCACCAGGAGCGACATGACCGGTTCCCAATTGCCGTCGAAGGCAAGCCAGGCGAAGCCCACGCCCATCGCGATCAGGGTGAAGGCGATCGGGAAGCCGAGCATGATCAGCCCGACGAACAGGATGAGCATGAACACGCCGAGTTGCGGATCGGTCATGGCTTGGCTTCCGCATCGGCGTGCTGTTCGAGAATGATCTTGTCGAGTTCCTCAACGTCGTGCAGCCGCTGCGGCCAGACGCCGGTCCTGATGCAGACGAGGCAGCGGACCACCTCGACCACGCCCTGCAGCAACAGCAGCACGCCGGTCGCCGGAATGAGTGTCTTGTAGTGGTAGATCGGCGGCCCGTCGGGACTGTAGGCCGAGTGCTCGTGGGTGACCCACGACTGCGCGGCAAATCCGTAGCCCGAATAGATGAAGGCGATGATGCCCGGGAAGAAAAACAGAAAGTAGAGCAGCAAATCCATCCGCGCCTGGGTCCTTGGGCGCCAGGCGCGATACAGGAAATCACCGCGCACATGGGCATTGCGGCTCAGTGCATAGGCGCCCGCCATGATGAACAGCATGCCGTATAGAATATAGCTCGCATCGAAGGCCCAGTCGGTGGGCGATCCCAAAACATAGCGTGAGAACACTTCAAAGCTGACCGCGAAGGTCAAGAGTACGATGCTCCAGGCAAAAAAATGGCCGACATAAGTGCTCACCCGGTCCACCGGTATGAGCAGACGCTGGAGCCTTATGCCCCAAGGCTCGCCCGGCGCGCGCGGCAACAGATTGAGCGCGAAACTGACAATCACCGCCGCGACGCCCGCCCAGAATACCAGGGGCGTATAGGCCATCGTGCCCTTTTCCGCATGGGCTGCGGTGAGCAGGTCGCAATTGCCGCCGAATGCCATGAGGCAGTGGAAGCTGTTGGCCGGCCGCAGGCCTTTGGCGGCGACCATCTGGCCGACCTCACCGTAGGCATAGAGCGACCAGAAGATAGCCACAATGACCAGCGCCACGCCCGCCGCGAAA
>JANMQB010000223.1:0-7655 GCA_031370155.1 Hyphomicrobiales bacterium
CCCGGTCGAGGGCGCGGTGGACATCGGCGATCAAGGCTCCCGAATAGAATTGGGCAGGCGACAGGTTGACGGCCACAACCAGATGGGAAGGCCACTCGGCCGCAACCCGGCAGGCTTCTTCGAGGCACCAGGCACCCAGCCGCGAAATGAGCCCCGACTGCTCGGCGGCGGGAATGAATTCGGCCGGCGAGATCGGACCGAGGCGCGGATCTTCGAGTCGCATGAGGGACTCGAAGCCGGCGAGCTCGCCAGGCTTGATCTTGTAGACCGGCTGGAATTCGAGACGGAAGGATTGCGCGGCCACGGCATCGTTGAGGGCCCGCTGCACCTCCATACGCCGGCGCGAGGCCTGGACGACTTGCGGATTGAAGAAACCGTAGCCTGGCGAGCCCGGCTCCTTGCAGAAGTCGAGGGCGAGCCTGGCACTGCGTGCCAGTTCTTCGGCTGTAGCACCGTCGACCGGCGCCAGAGCGATGCCGGCCAGGGCCTGCACCGAGAGCTTCTGCCCCTGCCACTCGGCCGGGGCGCTGAGCCCGACGGCGATCTCCTTGGCGAAGCGCAGGATGTCAAGGGGATCGGTGATGCCGGTGACCAGCACAGCCAGTCGCCAGTGATCGAGGCGGGCCCCGAAGCTGCCTTGCGGCACCATGGCCACAAGGCGGCCGGCAAGCGCTGCGACGGCGCGATCGGCCGCCTCGTGGCCGAGGCTCTGGTCGATGGCTTCGAGACCGGAGAGTTCGATCTTGATCAAGGCCAACAGCGGTCCGTCGGTCTTTAACGCCGCCAGCCGTTCCCCAACTTGCTTCATGAAGGCGGCGCGGTTGGCGAGGCCGGTAACGGGGTCGCGCTGCTCCAGATGTTCGAGACGGAGTTCGGCGCGGTTCTTTTGCCGGGTGCGGTACCAGAAGCCGAGGAGCGGAGCGATGGACAGCAAGGCGCCCACCACCAATGACACCCTTGCCTCCGTGGCGAGAAACAGGGAGCGCCGCGCGCTCTGGTCGACGCGAATGGCGAGCCAGCCGGCAATGCGGCCTCCGTCTTTCACCGGCAGGACAGAGGAGGCGAAATATTCCGGATCGCCGACGACTTCGCCCTCGCTCAGGAGGGTCGCAGCCTGGCCGCGGCGCAGCGCCGCCGCCAAATTCTGATCGATCTTCTCGATCGGCTGGTTGAAGCCCAGGCGGTTGTAGAAGTCGTCGGAGCGCAGTTTCAGCCGGCCTTCGGAATCGTAAACCCGGAACAGATAGACGCCGCCCATCTGCCGTGCCTGCTCCAAATAACTAAGCGAACGGGACGAAGCGATTTCGCCGCGGGCGATCGCTGGCAGGTCGTGCAGGTTGCGGGCGAGGTAACCCGACCAGGCCTGCGCATCGAGGCGGGCTTCGTCCTCAAGCAATTGTTCGGTGGCGCGCTGGACATAGAGCCAGCCGGAAAGACCAATAGCGGCGCACAGGGCGGCGAAGGCGGCAATCCGCAGGAGCCGCCAAAACTGCTGTCTGTCAATTGTCACGCCCATGCCCGTCCCCAAAGCTCCCGTCGCGTCCCCATGCTTGGCAACTTGCCGGGACTTCGCCAAATAAGTGTAAAATTTGCCACGTCGAGGCTTGCGCGAGGCGGACTTGGTTGACAAATCATGATTGCGAGGCGACGCGGGGGGTCAAAAATGACCATCATTTTCCGTAGGTTGTACCTGATTGCAGGTTTCGCGGCGGTGTTGGTGGCCCTGCCGCCAGCATCGCGGGCTGAGACCTATGGCGAGTTCGCCGCGGGGCTATTGCACAACCTGCCGGCCGGCGCCCGGTTCCGGCCGGATCTGGAAGCGGTCGTGGCGGGCCTCGCCAGCCGTTACCGGGCGGGAGAGGGCAAGGCTCCACTCCAAGCAAGCAACGTCTTCCGCGATGCGGCGCGCGCCCATGCGGCCGACATGATGCTAAACGGCTTCGTCGGTCACCGGGCCAGCACCGGGCACAATTTCGACAGCCGCATGCGGGTCTTTGCCGGCGATATCACGCGCTTCCCGGCCATGGCGGAAAATGCCGCGCGGGCCAGCGGCAAGGGTTCCGCCGATGCCGCGAAGGCGCGGCGGCTGTTCCAGCAATGGATCGGCAGCGCCGCGCACCGGCGCACGTTGCTCAAACGCGATTATCAGTTTGTCGCCAGCGGCGTGGTCGAGCGCGACGGCCAGCTCTGGGCGGTTCAGATTTTTTGGGCGAAACCGCGCCAGAAGGGCATGTTCCAGTGATCAGAAATTATACTGCGCCGGCTTCTCCGATCCGCCTGCTGGACGAAGAAGGATGCGCCTGCAGGCTTCTGCGGCAGTTCGATTTCGTAGGCCACACAGCGCACCCGGTTGGTCTTCTCGCCGCGCACCACGAGTCCTTCATAGCGGCTCGGCACCGGATTGGGCGCATAGGGAATGGCATCCTCCGCCGTATAGACGGTGATGAACAGCGTGCGCGGCTCTTGCGACATGTTGGGGGCGGAACCGTGCAAGAGCCTTGTGTGCATGAAGCAGGCGCCGCCGGCGGGCCCAAGACAGCGCATGGCTTTCTTCAGCGCATCGGCGGCAACCGCATCGCTGACCGCGGCGGTGAACTTGCCGCCGTGCCAGAGCGAATGAATATCGCCCTTGTGGGTGCCGGCTACCACCTCGAGCGGGCCATTCTCTGCCGTTACCTCATCGACGAACAACAGCGCGGTCACGACGTCGTCATTCGAATGCGGCGTGAAGGGGAAATCCTGGTGCCACTTCACCACGGTGGCGGCACCGGGCAGCTTCGAATTGATCTTGGAGTGATGGTACTTGACATTGGGACCGATGAGGCAGGCGGCGATATCGGTCATTTTCGAATCCGACATGGCCTTGAAATAGGATTGCGAGACTTCCACCGGCGAATTGACACGGCGCAGCGCCGGCTTTTCCGCCGAATGCGTGGGCTCGACATCGAATCGCGGCCTGCCGTCGGCGGTCTCGCCCCAAGGCTTCTTGTGCTTGCGGCTTTCCTCCACCCAATTGTTGAATTCGCTCTGCAAGGCGGCGAGAAGGTGCGGCTCGATGACGTTCTCGACAAAGATGTAGCCGTCGCGCCAGAAGGCGGATTTCTGATCGTGGGTGAGGACAGCCATTGGTGCCTCCTGTAGACTGGCGGCCATGCTGGCACGGGCTGAGTCCCGCTGCAATCGCAAGGATATCATGCCGGGCATGCCGTAAATTCTTACCGGTGGCAGCCGGCCCAGTGGGGGAAAGCAGATGGAGAAAGTCCTGCCAGGCACATCGCACGCGGTTTTGGCCTTCATCCGGCAGCGCTGGGCCGATCTTCTGCAGGTGACGCTGCTGCCGGTCGCGATCGTGGTGGCACTCGGGGTGGCCCAATATCTCGCAATGCAGCCGCTGTTTTCGAGTGTCTTCGACATGCTGATTAGCGGCCAGATCAATCCGCAGATCGTCGGCAGGCTCATGCAGTTTTATGGATTCCTGGCCCTTGCCGGAATGCTTGTCATGCTGGTCTTCGTCTGGCTCTATGTCCGCATCGTCCGGCTCTACGCGTTCGGTGAAAACCACTGGGTGGGCCTCAACGGCACGGTCATCAAGGCGACGCTGATGACTTTGGTCTACGGCATCGGCATCTATCTGCTGACCGTCGTCGCCTATGTGGCTGCCGTACTCGCCGTGACGATTCCGGCCGCTATTATCGGCGCGCTGGTCTATTTCGTCATCGCCATTCCGGTCATGGTGCTGGCGATGTGGCCGATGATTTCGGACTTCACCGAACTGGCGCGAACCGCCGAGAGCGGACGCTTCCCGCCGGAGGCGTTCCAGAAGATAATGTCCCGCATGGTGCCGGCGAAGATCGTCATGGGACTCGTTCAGATCCCGTGGATGTGGTTTTCGGCGCTGCTCTTCGCGGAGGCCTACCGGCGCTTCACGGCGCGCCAGGTGACGCGCCGGCCGTAACCAGCTTCGGCGCCAGGGCTTTCTGGGCGGCGTTCTTTACCGCCTTCTGCACCTTCTCGAAGGCGCGCACCTCGATCTGGCGGATGCGCTCGCGCGACACCTTGAATTCCTGCGATAGGTCCTCAAGCGTTGCCGGCTCGTCCTGCAGGCGGCGGGCTTCGAAGACGCGGCGCTCGCGCTCGGTGAGCTTGCCCATGGCGTCGGTCAGGAGCCCCATGCGCATTTTCGCTTCATCGCTCTCGGCCAGGGCGTCTTCCTGATTTTCGGTCTCGTCGACGAGCCAGTCCTGCCATTCGCCTTCGCTGTCGGCGCGGATCTGGGAATTGAGCGAGGCATCGCCCGAGAGCCTGCGGTTCATCGACACGACATCGCCTTCGGCCACGCCCAGGCGCTTGGCGATGATCTTGACCTGGTCGGGCCGCAAGTCGCCGTCTTCGAGCGCCTGAATCTGGCCCTTCACCTTGCGCAGGTTGAAGAACAGCTTCTTCTGGCTGGCGGTGGTGCCCATCTTGACCAGCGACCAGGAGCGCAACACAAATTCCTGGATCGAGGCCTTGATCCACCACATGGCATAGGTGGCGAGCCGGAAGCCCTTGTCGGGTTCGAACTTCTTCACCGCCTGCATGAGGCCGACATTGCCTTCCGAGATGATTTCGCCGATCGGCAAGCCGTAGCCGCGATAGCCCATGGCGATCTTGGCGACCAGGCGCAGATGGCTGGTAATCATCTTGTGGGCGGCGGCGCGGTCGCCGTGTTCCTTCCAGCGCTTGGCCAGCATGAATTCTTCTTCCGGCTGCAGCATCGGGAACTGCCGGATGTCCTGCAGGTAGCGGTTGAGGCCGCCTTCGCCGGCGGCGATGGCGGGTAGCGATGCTGTCTTGGCCATGTCGATCCCTTCTTGGCGCTCTCCGGAAAGACCCAGCTTACCGGTGCGCCACGACAATATAATGGCGATTGCGGACAAAATAAGACACTTTTGCGGTTACAGATAGTCACTTCGTCTCACTTATGTGTTAACGCGAAAGGGCGGCGATCAGATTGGCAAGATCGGCTGGCGCGGGGCTTTCGAAAAGCAGGGGCTTTCCCGTCCTAGGGTGCTCAAAGCCCAGTACCGTTGCGTGAAGCGCCTGTCTGTTCAATGACTTAAGCGCGTCTCTTGCGGCTTCCGGCAATGTGCTGCGCGAGGCCTTGAAACCCGCGCCATAGGTTTGATCGCCCAAAAGCGGATGGCCGATATGCGCCAGGTGCACGCGAATCTGGTGGGTGCGCCCAGTCTCCAATTCACAGCGAAGTAGGCTCGCCACCGGGGGCGTGCCGAAGCGCTTGAGCACCTCGTAGTGGGTGATGGCCTCGCGGGCGCCTTGCGAGCCCGACACAGCCATCTTCTGACGGTTGGCGCTGCTGCGGCCGAGGCCCGTCGCAATGGTGCCGCGGTTGCGCTCCGGTGCCCCCCAGACCAACGCCAGATAGGCCCGCTTCAGCCGGCCATCGCGGCCATGGGCGGCGAACTGTTCGGAGAGTCCATGATGGGCGGCATCGGTCTTGGCCACCACCAAAAGGCCGCTGGTTTCCTTGTCCAGCCGGTGGACGATGCCGGGGCGCCGGACGCCGCCGATGCCGGAGAGACTGTCGCCGCAATGGGCGATCAGGGCATTGACCAGGGTTCCCGTCGCATGGCCGGCACCGGGATGGACGACGAGGCCCGCCGGCTTATCGATGACGATGAGGCTGGCGTCCTCATGGACGATGGCGAGTTCCATGGTTTCGGCTTGCGGTTCGGCCGGGGCGGCGGGCGGAACGGTGACGCGCAAACGCTCGCCGCCCTTCAGCCGGCGGCCGGAATCGGTGACTGCTGCGCCCTCGACAGTCACCATCCCTTCCGCAATAAGGCTCTGGAAACGGGAGCGGCTCATCTGCGGAAAGGCCTGCGCCAAGGCGCGGTCGAGGCGGCCCGCCGGTCCTTCGGTTTCGAGAATTTGCGGAGAGGATGAAGTCATGACGGACAGCGGAACCCCGGCCGAAACCCCGCCCGAGCCGCAACCGACGCAGCCGGGACTGAAGTTTCTGGAAGCGGCGGTATATATCATGGGCGGGCTGCTCGTCTTGATGTTCGTGGTGCTGATGGGCGGCATCGCCTGGAAGATCGCCAATCGCGGCGAGGCCCCGTTGCCGGAGGCGAAGCTGATCGAACTCGGGCTGCCGGCGGAGACCAAGGTCAATCAGCTGGCGCTCGACGGCGACCGCATGGCGATCGACACCGGCGCTGAGATCATCGTCGTCGACGTGCGCAAGGGAATGGTCATTTCGCGGATCAAATTGCGCGCGCCTTAGGCAACGGTCCGAGAGATTCCCTCACCCTGAGGTGCCCGGCGCAGCCGGGCCTCGAAGGGTCTGGTGGATAGTGGCTCACTTGTGGCCATGCTTCGAGGCTCGCTATCGCGAGCACCTCAGCATGAGGGTCTGGAGAACTTGCGCCGGGCGGAACGGCCCGATATAGGAGGCGGCCTGCGCTCCCTTCGTCTATCGGTCAGGACGGCAGCCTCTCACGTTGCAAAGGCGGGTTCGATTCCCGCAGGGAGCGCCACACTCCATCACATATCCACGATTTCAACGCCCTTGCTTGGCAAATTCCTTTTCCAGGCGCTCCTCAAGTTGCACGAGATCGGCGGGGAGCGGCAGGCCCATGGCCTTGAACTGTTCGAGGTGCTGGCGGAGCAGGCCGTGCAATTCGTGGGCGTCCTCGGGATTATCCTCAAGGCCCTGGAGAAGCACGGCGATCTGGGCCTGCAATTGTTCGAGTGCCATGCCGTCTCCCGATCGTGGCTAACCGGCCACATCCTTTTGCAGCGCCTTGAGGCGCCTGGCCAGCGAGACGACATTGGTGATCTTGCGGGTTTCGCCCGTGCCTTTGCCGTCCTCGGTCTTTTCCAGTTCCGCCAGCTTGTCCGACCAGTTGCGGTCGAGGCGGGCCAGTTCCTGCTCGAGATCGCCGGTCGCGCGCCGGGCTTCGGCGATCGGCAGATCGGCGGCGCGTTCTTCGGCGATCTCCTGCGATAGATGCGCCAGCTCATCGATCTTGCGGGCGACGGGATTCATTGCTTCTTCGGCGCGCGGCGCCAGCGCTTCGGCGAGGCTGGTGGCGGCGGCGAGTTCGGTGTTGAGAGCGGCGATCCACTCGTCGCGCTCGCCAAGCGATGCCCGGAGGCCGGCAATTGCGGAATTGAGGCGCTCGATCTCGTCGCCGAGCCCCGCATTGGCGCGGGTCATTTCCATAAGCTGGGCTTCGAGGCCGGCCGCCTTCTCGCGCCAGGTTTCGAGTTCGGCATCGCGCTTCTTCACTTCGCCGGTGAGCGTTTCGACGCGGTTGCGGTTGCGCGTCACTTCCGCCATCTGCTCGGCCATGCGCATCTTGATGTCGGAGACCCGCATGTCGAGCTTGCGCGACAGCATGGCATATTCGGCGCGCAGCCGGTCGCGCTCGGATTGCAGTTCGGCGACCGTCGAGGGCACCTGGCGATGCATGCGCTTGGCCCCCAGCCTGAGGGCCAGGTTCCAGGCAAAGCGGCCGATGAACAGGGCGATCAGGGCCGCCAGCGCAAAGCCCAGAACCACCAGCATGAGTGTCTCGGTTTGAGACATGAGAACCCCCGGATTACGCCTTACTTACCAACACCTTGCCGCCTTGCAAAGCGGCGGCCAC
>JANMQB010000233.1:0-19336 GCA_031370155.1 Hyphomicrobiales bacterium
CTAACCTCGGCCCTTGCTCCGGCCACCGGGGGCGCCGAGGCGGGGTTATTGAACATGTCCAGCGAAATGGCGTTATCGCCGAGTTTGGTCCGGACACGTATTACCGAACCCAGAAAATGCACATCGCTGATCGTGCCGCCGATACTCGTATCGCGGCCCGGCATCTTGCCGAGCGACACAGCCTCAGGGCGAAGCGCCAGAGAGATTGGATCGCCCGCCTTGCGCGGCCCGAGGTTCCGGCCGAGCTTGACAATCTTCCCGCCAATACTGACCGAACCCTTCACCGGCTCAACGACTTTCGCAGTGAGCACGTTCAAGGTGCCGACGAAGTTTGCCACGAAACGTGTGGCCGGCCGGTTGTAGATCTCAAACGGCGTGCCCGTTTGCTCGGCCTTGCCTTCGTTCATCACAACGATGCGATCCGACATGGAGAACGCTTCTTCCTGGTCGTGGGTGACGAAGATCGTGGTAATGCCGAGCTTCCTTTGAATCATGCGGATTTCGTCGCGCAGTGAAACGCGAATCTTTGCGTCCAGCGCCGACAGCGGCTCGTCCAGCAGCAGGACCTGCGGCTTGGCGGCAAGCGCCCGCGCCAGCGCCACCCGCTGCTGCTGGCCGCCGGAAAGCTGGAAGGGATAGCGATCACCGAACTGGGGAAGCTTGATGATCGCCATCATCTCGTCCACCCGGGCGCCGGTTTCGGCCCTCGAGATCCCCGCGACCCTGAGTCCGAAGGCTATATTTTGCCTGACTGTCAGGTTTGGAAACAGTGCATAGGCCTGAAACACCATGCCGATATTGCGCTGGTTGGGTTTTAGGTTTGTGACATCCTTGCCGCCAATCAGAATCCGGCCGGCACTCGGTTCCTCGAAACCCGCGACGATGCGGAGCATTGTCGTCTTGCCGCAGCCGCTGGGCCCGAGAAAGGAAACGAACTCGCCCGGCGCCACATCCAGGTTGAAGTCCTTGACGACCGTGGTCGGCCCAAAGGACTTGCGGACGTTTTGAATGCTTAGAAATGGATCGGCCATCGGCTTTGCGGACCTCAAGTTCAGTTTGTATGGCTGGACGACTTCGGCGCGAAACGCGAGAGGATCTGAATGACCGACATGCAGCCCCAGGTGATCATGAAGGCCATGATGGCGAGCGCTGCCGGCTCATAGGCGCGGTTGGCGCCTATGTTCTGCAAGTAGGGCCCGAAGGCCGGCCGGTTGAGGAGGCTGGCCATGGTGAATTCGCCGATGACGATCGCGAACGTAAGGAAGGCTCCCGACAGCACGGCAATAAGCACGTTCGGCAGAATGATGCGCGCGATGATGGTCGTCCAGCCGGCACCGAGAATCTGCGCCGCTTCGGTGAGCGTGCGCACATCGATGGTTCTCAAACCGGTGTCCACGGCGCGGTACATATATGGCAGCGCAAGTGTCGCGTAACCGATCATCAGCAGAACATCGGTGCCCCGGCGCGACGCCAGGAATGGCAAGGGCGACGATGAACCGTACATCCGGATATAGCCGAAGACGATAACGATCGCCGGGATGATCAGCGGCAACAGCGTGATGAACTCCACGACCGGCCGTAGCTGCGGCATGCGGAGCCTGATCCAGTAGGCGGTCGGTACGACCAGCAGGACGCCGAGCAAAATCGTCAGGCAGGCGATCGCCACCGAATAGCCGAAAGTCTCCTGGAAACGCGAGTCGCCAAGAACGATGCGGTAAGCGTCGAACGAATACTCTCCGCGCCGCATGCGCAGCGAGAACTCAAGCGTGGCGATAAGCGGCAGGAAGAAAAAGGCCGCGCCGAGCAGGAAAGTCACCCACGCCCATATGCGGCCCGCCGTCATTTCAACCACCTTTCGCTGCGCGAGCGGAACCAGATGTAAAAGACGTTGGCGAGCCCGGTGATAAAGATCATGCCGAATGCCAGCGCGTAGCCGAGATGCGGATTGTGCAGCACGTCGCCGCGAATCTGCGCGTACAACAAAATCGGCACGATGTTGAGAGAGGATCCGGTCAGCGCATAGGCGGTTGCGATGGCGCCGAAGGCATTGGCGAACAGCAGAATGACGGTGCCGAGGAAACTTGGCCAGAGCACGGGAATTGCGACCATCCGCCAGTACTGAAATTGTGTGGCGCCGAGGGTAGCGGCCGCCTCGCTCCATTCCTTCTTCAAGCCGTCGATCGCCGGCGTGATGATCACCACCATCAGGGGTATCTGGAAGTAGAGGTAGGTCAGGGTCAGTCCCCAGAAGGAGAGAATATTGAAGCCGGCTGAATAGATGTCGATGCCGAACCATAGATTGAGAATGACGGTAACGAGGCCGAGTCTGCCGAGCGTTGCGAGGAACGCAAAAGCCAACGGAATACCGGCAAAATTCGATGCGACACCGGAAAATGTAAGTGTCGCCGAGCGGACCCACCCGGGAAGGCCGCCCCGCACGATCGCTATCGCGATCGCCACGCCGGCGAACGCGCCGAGGACTGCAGAAGCAACGCTGACTTTGATCGAGATCCAGTAGGCCGCCAGAATCGACGGTTGCGACAGCGCTACGATGTTCTCAAAAGTGAACTCGCCCTGATCGTTCTGAAATGCCCCGACCACCAGATAGAGAGTGGGCAGGATGAGGAACATCAATGAGAAGATAAAGAATGGCGCGACACCCAGCCAGTGGGTCGGCAAACGGATGGCGCCGGCGGTTCCGGGACGCACCGATTGGTGCGCCCCGGAAGACGGGGAAATGCCGATATCACTCATCGAATGCCGCCCCGGGCAAGCACCGGGCGGCCACCCGGCCGCCGCGGCGCATCTCCATACTTACTGGACGTTGGCGCCCACCACCGTGTCCCATTGCTTGGTGATGGCTCCCTTGGCGGCCCCCTGCTCGTCGAGCGAGGGAAAGACTGCAGCTTCGTAGGACGCCGCCGGCGGCAGCTTGTCGAGCAGCTCCTGCGGAACCTTGCCATTCTTGACCAGATCGTTGAAGCGTATCGGGTGGCAATAGCCCTTGAGCCATCCGAGTTGACCTTCGTCCGAATAGACATACTCCATCCAAAGCTTGGAGGCGTTGGGATGCGGCGCAAAGGCACTGATCGCCTGCACATAGACGCCGGCGATGACACCCGACTTTGGCACGACGACGTCCACCGGCGGATTGCCGTTCAACGTGTCGCGGCCGGCAAGCGCATTATAGTCCCAGGTAATGAGTATCGGAGTTTGGCCCTGAGCCAGGGTCGCGGCCTTGCCGATGACGGGCACGAAGTTGCCCTTTGCGTTGAGCTCCTTGAAGAAAGCAAGACCGGCTTCGCCGGCGGCTGTCCCGGCAGCGGCGCCGGTACTCAGCCCCGAGGCATAGACGCCCTGGATCGCCTGGTTCGAGGCGCGCGGATCGCCCGCCAGCGCTACCGTATTCTTGTACTCATCCTTGAGCAGATCGGACCAGTCCTGCGGTGAAGTCTTGACGAGATCCTTGTTCACTTCGAAAGACAGCACGCCATAGTAGTCGCCATACCAGTAACCCTCGGCGTCCTTGGCGCTATCCGGAATTGTATCCCAGGTCGAAACCTTGTAGGGCTGGATGAGCCCGTCCGCCTTGGCGGAAGGCCCATAGGACAGTCCCACGTCGATGACGTCCGGCGCCTGCGGACCCTTGTTGTCCTTGTTTGCCTTGATGGCTTCGATCTCGTCGCTCGACCCGGCATCCGGGTTCAGCTCGTTGACTTCGATGCCGTACTTGTCCTTGAAGCCCTGGATCACCGCACCGTAACCGCACCAGTCGTGGGGCAGCGCGATCGTCGTCAATTGTCCTTCCGCCTTCGCTGCGGCGATGAGTTCGTCCATCGACTGCGCGGAGGCAATCGTCGTGGACACCATCAGGGATGAAGCGGTTAGGGAAAGCAGACTTCCCGTGAACTTGAGCATTTTCATTTTCTCCATTGAACTGACACCTTATGACGCCTGCGATGCGGCTCGCACTCCCGCGTCGAAGCTTGATGAAGTCTTCAAACGTCCACGCCCCGCAGTATGGAAAGTAAACTACTTTTGACCAGCCTTAGCAATCAGATACAAGTGTAGTTTCGACTCGCTCGTATTCATGATGCCGAGTTCGTAAGCTCGATCGTATCTCGCATGCCATTCTCCAATGGATCGTTCGAGGACGGATGAAAGCGGCAGAAGCGCGGAAAGCCCTACGGTGCTCGGCCGAACCGCGCCATCCCGTTAGCTCCTGCTTGACAAGTTCGAAAATGGGGAGCGGAATCAACCTTCTAAAGGGAGGAGCGTAGTTCATGGTGATCCCGTCCGGTAGCCGGCCGGGATGATGAAGGCCGGGAGGCGGGTCTCCCTCGAGGCCAGAGTCCCCCGGGATAAGAAGTGCTTGGTCAGCAATCCAACAAGGGAGGAAACAATGGTTCGCAAACTGCTTCTCACGGCGGCCTTTGCGCTGTCATCGCTGTTGACAACGGGAGTGGCTTGGGCCGATTTCACGATCTTGGTGCCGTCAGGCAGCGAGGGAGACGGCCTGCGGGCCGCCGCCGCCGACTACTCGGCAATGAAAAGCACCAAGGTCGAGATCGTCCAAGCGCCCTATGCCAACGTCTTCGAACAGGGTGCCAATGCCGGCGCCACCAAGTCCGGCGTCTTCGATATCATCCTGATGGACGATCCGTGGATTCCGTTTTTTGCCGAGAACGGACATCTGGAGGACTTGACGTCCATGTTCAACGCGATGGGCGTCCCCGGGCCGGACAGCGACTTTCTATCGAAGTCGCTTGCGGTCTGCCGCAACCCGTACAACACCGGCCCGTTCGTCTGCATCCCCTATGTCGGCAACGCTCAGATGTTTTTCTATGACCCCGCAAAGTTCGCCGAGCAAGGTGTCACCGGTGGTCCGAAGACCTGGGACGACGTGTTGAAGGCCGGGAAGGCGCTTACCGATGCCGGCGGCGGCCGGTATTTCGGCTATGTGTTCCGCGGCGGCCAGGGCAATCCGGTGGTCGCCGACTTCATGCCGATCTTCTGGTCCTATGGTGCCGACCTCTTCAACGCCGACCGGTCCAAGGTGACAGTCGACACTTCCGAGGGAGCCGCGGCCATGAAGACCTTCATGGCCCTCAGGGACATCTCGCCGAAGGGCGTCGAAAGCTACAATGCCAACGAAGTCGGCACTGCGCTCGCCGCTGGCACCGCCGCCTCGTCGATCAACTGGCCGAATTGGGTGGGCACGTTTGAGGACCCGAGCCAGAGCAGAATGGTCGGCAAGCTCGCCTACTCGGCAATCCCCTCCGGCAGCCACGCCGGCGCGTCGGAAATCGGCCACTGGACCATGGGCATCATGTCGGCTTCCAAGAACAAGCAGGAAGCCTTCGACTTCATGGTGTGGGCGACGTCGCCGGAGCAGATCAAGATCTCGGCCACCCGCGGCAACCCGCCGGTCCGCTTCTCGGTTTTCACCGACCCCGAACTGACCTCGCAGGAGAAGTTCCGCCACTTCCCGACGCTGATGGAAGCGATCAACTTCTCCAAGCCGCGTCCGCGCCATCCCAAGTGGCCGGAGATCGAGAACGCTTTCGGTATCGAGCTCTCCAAGGCTGTCGCCGGCACCGTTACGCCGGAGGAAGCCCTGAAGGCCGCGCAAGCCGCCGTGGAGCAGATTTCGGGCATCAAGTAGACATCGGCCGCTGGGCCAAGGAGTGGGAGGGGGTCTTTGGATCCCTTCCCGCCGCAAACCGCCGCTGATGGCCGGTGATGGCCAGAGCGTCAGAACAATGTGAGAGCGCGCCGGTGCACAGCCCCATTGGAAACGCTTCATGGCCGTATTCGCGAACTCAGCATTAGCCGCTAAGCCCCCAACCGGCGGCCGTTTCGAACGGTGGGTCGAACGTCATTTGCGCATTCTGATGCTTGCGCCGGCGGTGCTCATCCTCCTTGCACTGACGATTTTCCCCAGCATTTACATGTTCTATGCGGCGGTCCACAAGATCAGTCCAAATCCGGATATCCCCTGGGAATTCGTCGGTGCCGGCAATTTCCTGCGCCTGCTGTCGGATCAGCAGTTCCATATCGGATTGTGGAATACCACTGTCTTCACCATCGTCGCGGTAACCGCCGAGTTCCTGCTGGGTCTCGGCCTGGCGCTGCTTCTCGACAAGTACCTCCGCCGGCTGACCTTCCTGAAGACGATCCTGATGATCCCCATGATGCTGCCGCCGATCGCCGTCGCGATTACCTGGAAGCTCATCTACGAACCCCAGTTTGGCGTCTTGAACGAGATAATGTTCCAGCTCGGCCTGCCCACCCAAGCATGGGCCGGTGACGTCGATCTGGCGATGTTCTCGATCATCGTGGCCGATGTCTGGCAATGGACACCCTTCATGTTCTTGTTGATGCTGGCCGGACTTGCGAGCCTGCCGATCGAGCCCTATGAGGCCGCCGCCATCGACGGCGCCTCGGCCTGGCGGCAGTTCTGGGATCTGACTATTCCGTTCCTGAAGCCGGTGATCGCCATCGCCCTGCTGCTGCGGATCATGGATGCCATTAGGCTCTTCGATCTCGTCTTCATCTTGACCGGCGGCGGTCCGGCTGACCGGACGAAGGTGCTCAGTCTCTACATCTACCAAGTCGCCTACCGATTTGTCGACCCCGGCTTTGCCGCGGCGATTTCGCTGTTCGTTTTGTTCGTGACCGTGGCTTTCAGCACTTGGTTCATCAAACGCATGCGGCTGGCGAATTGACCGTGACGATCGCAACCACAATGACCAAACGTAACCGGACCAGGGAGATCTTGGTCCGCCTGTCGGCCTATCTTGCCATTCTCGTAGCACTTGTGGTGACGCTGTTCCCAATCTACTGGATCGCGGCGAACTCGTTCAAGTTCGACATCGATATTTTTGCGGTGCCGCCGGAGTGGTTTCCCAAAAATCCGACGCTGAAACATTACCGTGCGGCCTTCGTCGAGCGGCCCTTCCTGCGATACATGTTGAACAGCCTCCTCGCCGCGGTCGGGACGACCATCGTATCGGTTACCTTCGGTACCATGGCCGGCTATGCGCTGGCGCGCTTCCGGTATCCCGGCCAGTGGCGCTACCAGATATCTTTCTGGATTCTCTCGACGCGCATGATGCCGCCGATCGTCAGTATCATTCCGCTCTACCTCTTTTTCAATTTCTTCGACATGTTGAACACCAAGTCCGCGTTGGTGATCGCCTACACCGCATTCAATCTCCCCTTCGCGACCTGGATGATGAAGAGCTATTTCCAGGACCTGCCGGTCGAGCTTGAGGAAGCAGCGATGGTCGACGGCGACACCCGCTGGGGGGCGTTCCTGCGCGTTGCGCTGCCTCTCGCCCGGCCGGGTCTCGCGGCGACCGCCATCTTTTGCCTGATCATCTCGTGGAACGAGTTCCTGTTTGCACTCATCATCACTTTGACCGAGCAGTCGCAGACGCTGCCGATCGGCATCGCCGGGCGGGTGACCCAGTACAACACCTATTGGGGCGAGATCAGTGCGGCGGGTTTCATGGCCAGCATTCCCATCGTCATCTTCGCTTTCATGGTCCAGAGACACCTCGTCCGCGGGCTTTCCTTTGGCGCCGTGAAGGGTTGAAATCGATGGCATCCGTCAGGTTCGACAACGTCACCAAGAAGTTCGGGGCATTTGTCGCCGTCGCCAACCTCAATCTCGAGGTTCAGGACAAGGAGTTTCTGGTTTTGCTTGGGCCGTCCGGGTGCGGCAAGACGACAACGATGCGAATGGTCGCCGGACTCGAGGAAACCACTTCGGGCGACATCTACATCGGCGCTGACCGCGTCAACGACGTCTTGCCCAAGTACCGCGACGTCGCCATGGTCTTCCAGTCGTATGCGCTCTATCCGCATCTTTCAGTCGAAGACAACATCGGTTACCCGCTGAAGATCCGGAAAATACCGGCATCCGAACGCCAACGCCAGGTCGCCGAGGTGGCGCGGCGCGTGGAGCTGGAGACGCTGCTCGACCGCCTGCCCAAGGAACTCTCCGGCGGTCAGCGCCAGCGCGTAGCACTCGCCCGCGCCATCATCCGCACGCCGCGGGTTTTCCTCCTGGACGAGCCCTTGTCGAACCTCGATGCGAAGCTCCGCGTCCAGATGCGCGCCGAACTGAAGCATCTCCAGCACGAACTGCAGGTGACGACGATTTACGTCACTCACGACCAGATCGAGGCCATGACCCTTGCTCACCGCGTGGCGGTGATGAACAAGGGTGTGATCGAGCAACTCGGAACGCCGAAGGAAATCTACAACAATCCGCGCACCCTATTTGTCGCCGGTTTTATCGGCTCGCCGCCGATGAATCTGATCGACGGCGAAGTGAAGAATGGCGTCTTCGTCAACGGAGCCCTCAAGGTTAAGGGGCTCGGCCGGGCGAACGTCCCCCGCGCCGTCCTCGGCGTCCGGCCGGAGGATGTCCATGTGGTTGCCTCACGAGACTACGGCGCAAGCATGACCGCCCCGATCTATTCGGCCGAGCTCACGGGCGAGAGCACGCTAGTCAGTGTCCGGGCCGGACGGCAGCTCTTGTCGATGCGCGCCGACAAGAATTTCGCAGGGCAGATCGATCAGCAGATCGGCGTCAAGGTGGCGGCTGACCGCGCGTTCCTCTTCGATGGGGAGAGCCAGAATCGTGTCGATTTCTGATGTGCTGGCGGCCGGCATGGCGATCGCCCTGACGGTGAGCGAAGCGGCCGCCGACAGCAGCTCTGTCCCAGGCAACCCGATGATTGAAATTCCCGCCGGCACGTTCGTTTTCGGCAGCGATGACGGCCCGGAGAACCAACGCCCGCGCCGTATCCTGGACGGCGAGGCGTTCGCAATCAACCGCACCGAGATCACCAACCGGCAGTATCAGAATTTCATTGACGCAACTGGCCACCGTTCGGCTTTCTTCGGCAATCACCCGTCCCTTGGATTGGACGACCGGCCGGTCGTCGGGGTGAGCTGGGGCGATGCCGATGCCTTCTGCCGCCACTTCGGACTTATGCTGCCGTCGGAGGAACAATACGAGCGCGCCGCGCGGGGGACCGATGGCGGCCTGTTCCCGTGGGGTTCGGTCCCGCCCGGCGCCATGCGTGCGAATTCCGGTGCCGGCACTTGCTGCGCCGCCGACGCGCGCGACGGTTACGCCATGACGGCGCCGGGGGACTCATTCGCTGAAGGCGCAAGCCGGGAAGGCGTTCTCAACCTCGTAGGCAATGTCTGGGAATGGACCGGCGATTTCTACGCACCTTACGAAGGCGAGCAGGATGCGGCGATGGCGGGCAAATTCCGGGTGCTTCGCGGCGGCTCCTGGAACAGCGATCTTGCCCACCTCACCACCACATATCGGCTCGCCTACGATCCCGACTTCCGTTTCGCGGCCAATGGCGGTTTCCGATGCGTGCGCTCCGGGCCATAATCCTGATCGCCGGTTTCGCCTTGCTGGCGGCTGGCGCTCACGCCGAGCCGAAGGCCGGCCCCGGTTACCGGCTCGAGACCTTGAGCATGCCGGGCGCGATTTTCGCCGGCCTGTCGCGTGACGGCGAGCAACTGCTGGTCACCGATCTCGCCAGCGGCAGGCTCTACCGGCGCGGACCGGATGGCGAGCTAGCCGCTTTCGGCCCGGCCTTCCCCCATGGCCGCGACGGGTTCGGCGATCCGACCGGCCCCTACCGCGTCATTCGCTCCGGCGGCATCCATGTCGTGGCGCAGGGCTGGACGCCGGCCGGCTCGGAGGAGGGGCCATACGACCACGCACTCGTGGCGATCGATGGCGGTGGCGAAGCGCGAGTGATCAGTAACGACTTCTGGAACCCGTTCGACTTCATCGTCTCCGGCAATACGTACTATGTGATCGATGCGGCGCGCAACAGCGTCGAACGGATGGAGGCGGACGGCACCGGCAGAGAAACGCTCATTGCCTTTCAACGAATCAGCCAAGACGCGACGGCTCTGCAAAGCCTCTCACCCACCGAGTTCCCGAAGCAGGGCGCCTATGAGGTCGATGCGGTGCCGACCGGCATCGCGCTTCGCGGCGAGCGCATTTATGTCTCGCTCTTCGGCGGATTTCCTTTCCTGGCGGGCGCCGGGAAGGTTGTCTCGATTTCCAAAGACGACGACGCACCGGCTCCGCGCCTTGAATTCGAAGGATTGAATGCGCCGGTGGCTATCGCCTTCGACAGCGACGGAGGCGTCCTCGTTCTTGAGCACGGGCTTTACGATCAGGCTGGCGGGTTCAAGGCGAGCAGCGGCCGCCTGCTCAGCCTCGACCGGGCCACTGGCGGCCGCCGGATCGTCCTCGACGGTCTGACGCGGCCGGCGTCCGTCCTCGTTTGGGATGAAGGCCGGCTCGTCATCTCGGAGCTTGGCGGCAGCCTCTATTTTCTGACACGCGAAACGGCCGACTAACTGCCCGGAAGGGGCAGCGGAAAAGGACTGACCATCAGCCGCTGTCGTTGACCGCTCTTTCATCTCGCCGTATGGTCCGCTTTACCAAGTGTTTTTCAGCATGCTTGGTCAAAAAAAGATGAAGCAAATTCTCCGTGCCGCAACCGTCATCATGTAAGAGCCAGTCTCCAGGGAGGAACTCCAATGAAATCGACGTCATATCTGTGCCGTTCCGCGGGTATCGGGGCCATTCTGGCCGCCGGAATTACGTTCAGCTCCGCTGCCCAGGCCGCGGGGCCGGAAGTGGTTGCCGGGCCTTCCGCTGAACCGGAGTGCTTTGCACCCTGGGCGCCTGAAACGAAATTCTTCAAGTTTCCGGCCAAGCAGGGTCCGTACCGCGTCGCGCTGGCCAACGGCTACATAGCCAACACCTGGCGCATCCAGATGATTCAGACGGCGAAGGCTTATGCCGCGCAGCCCGAGGTCGCCGCCAAACTGAAGGAGTTCAAGGTCGTCTCCACCGGCGAAGATGTGCCGGCGCAGATTTCCGCGATCAATAATTTCATCGACTCGGGCTATGACGCAATCGTGGTCAACGCCCAAAATCCGACCGCCTTCGGCCCGGTGATCAAGCGGGCCAAGGAAGCGGGGGTCATTCTCGTGGCCTTCGACAACATCCTCGACACCGAAGACGCCATCAACGTGAACGTGGACCAGAAGGGTCTTGGCGTGCTGTGGGCGAACTGGCTTATCAAGAATGTGCCCGATGGCGGCAAAATCCTTGAAGTGCGCGGCGTCGCCGGGACGTCGGTAGACACCGACCGCCACAACGGCATCCAGGAGACACTCGCTGCCTCGGGCAAGCAGTGGGAAGTCACCGAAGTGGTGGGCAAGTGGGATGACGGTGTTGCCCAGAAGGCGACTGCCGACGCGATTGCCACGAACGGGCCTTTCGCCGGTATCACCGGACAGGGCGGCGATACAGGCATCGTGCAGGCCATGATCGACGCCAAGCATTCCTTTGTACCGTTCGGCGGCGAAACGGAAAACGGCTTCCGCAAGTTCTGTGCGACGCACGCGGGCGAGGGCCTGAAGTGCTCGTCGGCCGGCACCGGTCCCGCCCAGGTGGCGGTCGCCATCAAGACGGCGATTGCCGCACTCGAGGGTCAGGTGGTTCCGCAATCGGTCAAGCTGCCGCTGGCGATCGTCGAGGATCCGGACTTCAAGGAAGGCCAGGACTACTTCCCCGATCAGTCCGACAACTTCTTCGTAGGCAACGCCTTCCCCACCTGCGGCATCAATTTCACGGCGCAGGAAATCATGGGACAGTCGAAGGAAAACCAGTAGGCCGATCCAGGCTTCGATCCGGCGCCGCGGGACACAATCCGCGGCGCCGTTAGTTGGAGCATGATCGTCCGGGGAGTGGCCGGTGGCTGGGGCAGCGCCGTTATTTCGCATGGAAGGCGTATCGAAACGCTACGGCGGCGTACGGGCGCTCGAGAAGGCGGACCTCGATGTCACGGTGGGCCGTATTCACGCGATTCTGGGCGAGAACGGGGCGGGCAAATCCACCCTCATCAAGATCATGGCGGGCGTGGTGGCGCCCGATGAAGGCCGGATGGTGCTGGACGGCCGTGAGATATCCTTCGCTTCTCCGGCCGCCGCCAATCGGGCAGGCATCGTCTGCATCTTCCAGGAACTTTCGCTGATTCCCGATCTTCCGGTGGCCGACAATATCGCGATCAGCGATCCGCCGGCACGCTTCGGGATGATCGACCGGCGCCAGCAGCGCCGGATTGCCGAGGAGGCGCTGGCGCGCGCGGGCGCGGCGGACATTCATCCGCTGGCGCTGGTGAAAGACCTGCCATTGTCGCGCCGCCAGATGGTGGAAATCGCCAAGGCGCTGGCGCGACAGCCGCGCATTCTTATTCTCGACGAGGCCACCTCGGCGCTCACCGCGGCGGATGTGTCCAAGATATTCGTGGTGCTCAAACGGCTAAGGGGTGAAGGCCTGGCGCTACTCTACATTTCGCATCGCATGCACGAGATCGCCGAGCTCGCCGATGAGTGCTCCGTCTTTCGCAATGGCCAGAAAGTCGCGACTTATGCGGCCGGCAGCAAGAGCGATAACGAGGTCGTCGAGTTGATGATCGGGCGCGAATACAGCCACGTTTTTCCGCCAAAACCCGCCGCGGTTCCGGCCTCGGGGATCCCGGTGCTGGAGACCCGCAACCTGTCCTGGACCGACCGCCTCAAGAGCATCTCGCTGTCCGTGAGAGCGGGAGAAATCGTCGGCCTGGGCGGCCTCGACGGCCAGGGCCAGCGCGAGCTGCTGCTGGCACTGTTCGGCGTGCTGCGCGGCTGCACCGGCGAGGTACTGGTCGACGGCAATCAGGTTTCGATTTCCAGCCCGGCGGCCGCGAAGGGCGGGAAGATCGGCATGGCGCTGATCCCCGAGGACCGCAAGACCGAGGGCCTGATGCTGCCGATGACGGTGCGCGACAACCTAACGTTCGCCGCACTCGACCGGATGTCGAACAGCGGCATCATCAATCGTGCCACGGAACAGCGGCTGATCGACGGCATGATCAAGCTGCTGGACATACGCACCGCAGGCGTTGACATTCCGGTGGGCGCACTTTCCGGCGGCAACCAGCAGAAAGTGGTGATCGCCAAGTGGCTGATGAACCGGCCACGCATCATCCTGCTCAACGATCCGACGCGCGGCATCGATGTCGCCACCAAGCAGGAGATGTACCAGCTGCTGCGCAAGCTGGCCGACGAGGGGGCCGCCATCGTCTTCTATTCGACCGATTATGACGAACTGATCGGCTGCTGCGACCGCGTTCTCGTGCTCTATGACGGGCTGGTCAGGCGCGAGCTGGTGGGCGCGGAGATCACCGAAAGGGCGCTGATCGCGAGTGCGCTCAATATCGAGACGGGGGAGGCCGGCATGCAACCGGCGGCCGGCGCATGAAGGACTGGCGCTTCTGGCTCGCCGAAAACCGCGGCACCCTTCTGGCCGTCGGCATATTCGTTGTCATGTTCGTCATCTATTCCTCCAATCACCCGGCGGGATTCACGGCCAATGTGGTGCAGACCGCGTCGAACAAGGGCGTGCTGCTGGCCTTCGTGGCGATGGCCCAGGCGCTCGTCGTCATCACTTCAGGCATCGATCTGTCCGTCGGCATGATCTTCATCCTGACCAACTGCCTTGCCTCTTGGATCGTTGTCGGATCGCCGGTTCAGGTTGCCGTCGGCGTTGTCGCGGTGCTTGCGGTTGGCGCCCTGTGCGGCGCAATCAACGGCCTCATCGTGATCTACGGGCGGCTGCAGCCGATCGTGACAACGATTGCGAGCGGAGCTGTTTATTTCGGCATTGCGCTGGCGCTTCGCCCGTTTCCCGGCGGCAGCGTCGACGAAACGCTGGCCGATGCGCTGACTGGCCGGATATTCGGCGTGATCCCGGCGAGCTTGGTGACCCTCCTTGCCGTGGTCGCCATCGTGTGGGTGCCGTTCAGCCGTTCGGTGACGGGCAGAGCGGCCTATGCCACCGGTTCATCCGAGGCGGCGGCCTATATGTCCGGTGTGCCGATCCGCCGTGCCAAGTTTGCCGCCTACACTCTCTCCGGCCTGCTGGCCGCGATCGGCGGGCTGTTCCTCACCTTCTTCACCTATACGGGCGATGCGGCCTACGCGAGCGGCAATGCTTACACCTTGTTCTCGATTGCCGCCGTGGTGCTAGGCGGTGTTTCGCTGTTCGGCGGCAGAGGCAGCGCCATCGGCGCGATCTTCGGCGCGCTCGCTTTCCGCACAATCGGCGATTTGCTGTTTGTCTTCGACTTCGACCCACTGTGGCAGCCGCTGTTCCAGGGCGTGGTTCTTCTTTTCGCCGTCAGCCTTGGCGCCTTCGGGCTGTTCCGCGTCCGCAACCGTCTGGATTGGTTCGGATGAGCGACTTGAGCAACATAGGCAAACTTGGTTTCATGCGCCGCTTCGATCCTGCGGTGACGACAGCCTTCATCTGCATTCTTCTTCTGCTGTTCGTCGGAAGCCTGTATTCGCGCAATTTCCTGTCGCCGGAATATCTCTTGCAGCAGCTTAAGGTGGCGTCGTTCCTCGGTATCATCGCGACCGGCATGATGCTGGTGATCCTGCTCGGCCAGATCGACTTGTCGATTCCCTGGGTCGTCACGGTGGGCGCGATGATGTCATGCGCGGTGGCGGGGTATGGTGACATTGGCGCCATTCTTGCCATCCCGTTTGGCGTACTGTGCGGCGTGGCCATCGGCCTCGTCAATGGATTTGGCGTGGCTTATCTCCGCATCCCCTCGATGATCATTACACTCGCCACCAATGCGGTCGCGCAAGGGCTGATGGTCGTCTACACAGGCGGATTCTCGCCAAGAGATTCGGCTTCGCCCGCGATGCGCTACCTGGCGACTGGCTTCACCATTCCGGGCCTGCCCAACGCCGTCATCTGTTGGGCCGCCATTGGCGCGGCAACAGTATTTCTCCTTACCCGAACGACATTCGGCCGCTCCGTCTATGGCATCGGCAACCGCGAGCGAGCGGCCTATCTCTCCGGCATCAGCACACGCCGCATCGTCATAAGCGTATTCGCCATCTCCGGCGGCCTGTCGGCATTTGGCGGCGTGCTGATGGCGGGCTACGCTTCCAAGGCGGCGCAATCGATGGGCGATGCCTATCTGCTGCCGGCAATCGCGGCCGTGGTGCTGGGCGGTACCTCGATTCTCGGCGGGCGCGGAAGCTACCTTGGGACTGTCGCAGGTGTCATGCTGATTACGCTTCTGCAGTCGATCCTTTCAGTGATGCAGATGCCGGAGTTCGGCCGCCAGATCATTTATGGCATCGTGATCATCTGCATGCTTCTGCTTTATGGGCGAGAGCGCATTATGCGTTGAGACAATGGGGCGCTAGGACGGGGGTTTGTTTGCCAGCACGCGATCGAGCGCCGCCCGCAGCCGCCGCCCGAGCTCGGCGATTTCCACCTCGGTGATGATCAGCGGTGGGGCCATGACAAAGCAGCCCGCCAGGGGCCGTACGATCACGCCTTCTTGCAGGCCCGCCTCATAGATATCCTTGGTGACGCCGCCGACCTTGAGGCTGCCGGCGGCACCCGCCCGGCCTTCGCCCGGATAGGCAACTTCAATTGCACCGGTCAGGCCCCATTTGCGGTTGCCGATCACCAGGGTGTGATCGAGCAGGCTGTCGAGCATCCTGTTCCAGTGCGGAATCATGCGCTGGACATGGCCCAGAATATCGCGCTCCTCGAAGATATTGAGGACTTCGAGCGCCACCGCCGCCGAGACCACATGGGCATGATGGGTGGCGCCATGCGCGAACCAGCCCTTGGCCTCGTTGCCGAGGTCGAGACGGCGGTTGAATTCCTCGCCCATCACGATGCCGGCAATCGGCATATAGGCGCCGGAAATGCCCTTGGCGCTGGTCATGCAGTCGGGCTCGAGGCCCATGGCCTCGGTGGCCCACATGCGCCCCGAGCGCCCGAAACCCGTCACCACTTCGTCGATGAACAGCTGGACGCCGTATTTGCGCAGCACCCTGGTGATTTTCGGAAAGTAGCTGGCCGGCGGCGGAAACATGCCGGACGATACCGAAACGGGTTCGGCGATCATCGCGCCCACTGTTTCCGGCCCCGCCTCAACGATCGCCTGCTCCAGTTCCGCGGCGAGGCGATCTGTGAAGGCTTCTTCGTCCTCGCCCGGCAGCCCCGCATTGGGCCAGCTCGGATGGCTCACCTGCAACGAGAAACCCATCGGGATGCCGAAGCTTTCATGCAGTTCCGATGACCCGCCGAGCGCCGAGGTGGCGATCGTCGAGCCGTGATAGCTGGCACGGCGCGAAATCACCTTGCGCCGCTGCGGCTCGCCCGCAAAGCCGTTGCCATACCACATGAACTTGATCAGATGGTCGTTGGCCTCCGAACCGGTCGTCGAGAAATAGATGCGCGGATTCTTGATAGGCGAGAGGGCTGCGAGCCGCTCGGTCAATTCCATCACCGCCGGCACGGTGCGATGGATGGCGGAGGAATACATGGGCAATGCCTTGAGCTGCCGGGTTGCCGCCTCGACCAGGCGTTCCTCGCTGAAGCCGAGGGAGACGCAATAGAAGCAGGAAACCGACTCGATATAATCCTTGCCGTTCTCATCGTAGATGAAGATGCCCTTGCCGCGCTCGAACACCAGCGGACGCTCGGTCTTGAGCCGCTTGAGATCGCTGAAACCGAGAAGAATCGAGTCGTTGCGGTAATTGCTGCTTTTTGTTTGGATATTCATGACTCACGGTTCTCCTACGGCGCGGCGAGCCTATTCCGCCGCCAGTCGAAGTCAATGCGTAACTGGGGCGGGCTCGGCTGCATCTATTGACACGCCATAGAGGCGTGCCTGAAGATCGATTTTTCGAGTTTTGGCAGCCCGGTCCATGCATGGCGTTATCGAAAGACCTGCGACCTATCCGAGTCTCGAAGGCCGCAGCGTATTCATAACGGGTGGGGGAAGCGGCATCGGCGAAGGCCTGGTCGAGCATTTCTGCCGCCAGGGGGCGCGGGTATGTTTCGTCGATATCGCAGAGGAAGCTTCGCGGGCCGTGGTGGCACGCCTGAAGGGTGGCGGCGCGGTCCCGCATTTTATCCCTTGCGATCTCCGCGATATCGAGGCGCTGCGGCGGGTGATTGCCGAAGCCTGCCGGCGTCACGGGCCGGTGCGGGTGCTGGTCAACAATGCCGGCAACGACGAGCGCCATACGACGGAGAGCGTGTCCGTCGAATACTGGGACAACCGCATGCAGGTCAATTTGCGGCACCAGTTCTTTGCCGCCCAGGCGGTGCGCCCGCACATGCGCGACGCCGGCGGCGGCTCGATCGTCAACTTCGGCTCGATCACCTGGCTGGTGGGCGATTCCGACTGCCCCGCCTATGTCACGGCCAAGGCCGCGATCGGCGGGCTGACACGCGCCCTGGCGCGGGAACTGGGGCCGGAGATGATCAGGGTGAACTGCGTTCTCCCTGGCTGGGTCATGACCGAACGGCAGGCGAAACTGTGGCTGGACGAGGCCGGCGAACGCCAGATCGCCGACCGCCAATGCCTGAAGGACAAGCTCTATCCCCCCGATATTGCCCGCATGGTGCTGTTCCTCGCCGCCGACGACAGCCGCATGTGCACATCACAAAACTATATCGTGGACGGCGGCTGGGTTTGACAACGAAAACTACCAAAAATGGAGGAGACGTCGATGACACTGAAAGTAAGCAGACGCACTGCACTTGGAATGGCCCTCGCGGCACCCGCCGTCCTGCGTTCCAGCCGCGCTTTCGCGGCTAAGGAATTGCGGGTCATGGCCTGGCAGGGCTATGCCGACGACGACTGGGTCAAGGAATTCGAGGCGCAGACCGGCGCCAAGGCGAATATCGTGTTCATCGGAACCGATGACGAAATCTGGGCCAAGATCAAAGGCAGCGAGGGCAAGGACTTCGACGTCTTCGCCGTGAATACGGCCCAGCTACAGCGTTACATCGATGGCGGCCTCACCACGCCGCACGACCTGTCGAAGCTTCCGAACCAGAAAGAGGTTTTGCCGCGGTTCCGCGACCTTTCGCAGGTCAGGGGAGTCATGCGCGACGGCAAGGTGCATTCGATTCCATTCTGCTTCGATTCGATCGGCATCATCTACGACAAGGACAAGGTCAGTCCGGCGCCCGACAGTTTCGAAATCTTCTGGGATGCGAAATACAAGGGCAAGATTCTGGCCTACGATAACGGCGAGCACAATTTCTCCTTCACCGCGCTGACCCTGGGCATCGAGGATCCGTTCCATCTGTCGGAAGAGCAGATGGGCAAGATCAAGGAGAAGCTAAGCGCCCTCAAACGCAATGTGTTGAGCTTCTACACCACTCCCGACGAAGCCCTGCAGCTCTACAAGAGCAACGATGTGGCGCTGATCTGGGCCAACTACGGACAGCAGCAGGTCAAGGCCATGAAGGACGCCGGCGCCAATATCGAGTATGTCAATCCCAAGGAAGGGGCGCTCGCTTGGCTCGACACATGGGCGATGACCAGCGGCGTTCAGGATGCCGATTTGGCCGAGGCCTGGGTGAACTTCCTGCTGCAAAAGAAGATCGGCCAGCAACTCTCCGAACGCACCGGCTTCGGCAATACGGTCGTCGAGACCGGAAGCGCCGGCGCCAACGACAAGCTCGTATGGCTCGACTTCGTCGAAGATCCGACCAAGCGCTCCGATCTCTGGAACGAGATCAAGGCGCAGCCCTGAAGCTAAACGATTGCCGCGGGGCCCGGCCGTCTCTTTTGCCGGGCCTCGTGGTGTACACGGGGCGGACTCGCGATGATTTTTGTCGGTAGTGCACGGACCGGATTGTGGCCGCGCCTGCTGGCGGTTTTCGCCCATGGCCTGCCGCTCATCTTCATCGTCGCTCCGCTGCTGAGCTTTCTTGCCTACAGTTTCTTCCGGATGGAAAGCGGCCAAATTGTCCGCGATTTCAGTCTTCTCAACTATCGGCGCTTCTTCGCCGACGCGATCTTTATCCCTGTCCTCTGGCAAACCATCTTGCTCTGCCTCACAGTTGCCGCCCTGGCGACGCTGATCGGCTTTCCCGTCGCCTTCCTGCTCGCCAATCTGAAGGGCCGCCGCCGCTACTTTCTTCTCCTCATGGTGCTGGTGCCGCTGCTGATGAGCTACATCATCAAGATTTATGCGATCCGCAGCATTCTCGGCGGCAACGGCTTTCTCAACCGCTTTCTGCTGTGGTCCGGACTGATTGAAGAACCGCTGACAATTTTTGTGTTCAATCTCAACGCCGTATTGCTGACGCTGACGGTGCTGCTCATCCCCTTCGCCATATTGCCCATCTTCCTGGCGCTCGAACGCATACCGCGCAGCCTCATCGAAG
>JANMQB010000258.1:0-7317 GCA_031370155.1 Hyphomicrobiales bacterium
TATCGTCGATCCGACCCCGCAGACAGTCGATGCTTTGATGAAGCTCGATCTGGCCGCGGGCGTCGATGTTGAAATCAAGCTCTGAGGGGCTTTCAAGGAGTGCAGCGATGCGTTCAGGTCTCATCGCACTGAAACTGGGGATGACCCGCATCTACACGGAGGAGGGATCGCAAGTTCCCGTCACCGTGTTGAAGGTGGACAATTGCCAGGTGGTGGCCCAGAAGACGAACGAGAAGCATGGCTATACCGCCGTGCAGCTCGGCGCCGGCGTGCCGAAAATCAAGCGGCTTTCCAAGGCCGAGCGCGGCCACTTCGCCGCCGCCAGGGTGGAGCCCAAGCGCAAGCTGCAGGAATTCCGGGTCAGCCCCGAGAACACCATCCCGGTTGGCGCGGAAATCACCGTCGATCACTTCGTTCCCGGCCAGTTCGTCGACGTCTCCGGCACCTCCATGGGCAAGGGCTTCGCCGGCGGCATGAAGCGCTGGAACTTCAAGGGCCTGCGCGCCAGCCACGGCGTTTCAGTCAGTCACCGTTCCCTCGGCTCGACCGGCAACCGCCAAGACCCCGGCAAGGTGTTCAAGAACAAGAAGATGCCGGGCCATCTGGGTGCCGAGCGGGTGACCACCCTGAACATCGAAGTGGTCAAGACGGACAAGGAACGCGGCCTCATCATGGTCAAGGGCTCGGTTCCCGGCGTCAAAGGCGCCTGGGTCTCGGTCCGCGACGCCGTCAAGCGCAAGCTGCCCAATGCGGCGCCGAAGCCCGGTGCCTTCAAGGCGCCCGTCGAAGCGCCCGCAGCGGCGGCGAAGGAGTAAGGCATCATGAAAGCGGATATCCAAACTATTGAAGCCAAGAAGGCCGGAAGCCTCGAACTCGCCGATCACATCTTCGGTCTCGAGCCCCGCGCCGACATCATCCACCGCGTCGTGCAGTGGCAGTTGAACAAGCGCCAGCAGGGCACCCACCAGGCCAAGTCGCGCGGCGAGATCAACCGCACCACCAAGAAGCTCGGCAATCAGAAGGGCGGCGGCACCGCCCGCCACGGCTCGCGCAAGGCCGGCATCTTCGTCGGCGGCGGCAAGGCCTTTGGGCCCCGTTTCCGCAGCCACGAGACGGCCTTGAACAAGAAGATCCGCGCCCTTGGCCTGCGTCATGCCCTGTCGAGCAAGGCGAAGGGCTCGGCCCTGATCGTTCTCGACAAGGCGGAAATGGCCGGTGGCAAGACCAAGGCGCTGATACAGGCTTTCGGCAAGCTCGGCCTCGAGAATGCGCTGATCATCGACGGCGCCACCCTCAACGAGGGCTTCGCCCACGCCGCCCGCAACATCCCGAACATCGACGTGCTGCCGGTCCAGGGCATCAATGTCTATGACATTCTGCGCCGCAAGAAGCTGGTGCTCACCAAGGCCGCTATTGAAGCGCTGGAGGCGCGGTTCAAATGAGCAAGGAACATTACTACGACATCATCCGGGGGCCCGCGATCACCGAAAAGGGAACGCTGGTGTCGGAGAAGAACCAGGTGGTCTTTACCGTCGCCCTTGATGCGACGAAACCGGCCATCAAGAAGGCCGTCGAAGGCCTCTTCGGCGTCAAGGTGAAGGCCGTCAACACGCTCGTCCGCAAGGGCAAGACGCGCCGCTTCAAGGGACGGACCGCGAAGCTCAGCGACGTCAAGCGGGCGTATGTGACCCTCGAAGAGGGCCAGCGCCTCGATGTGACGACGGGCCTCTGATCGGTGTGAGAGAGAACAATGGCACTCAAGACATTCAATCCAACCAGCGCCGGCCGCCGCCAGCTCATCCAGGTGGACCGCAGCCAGTTGTGGAAAGGCAAGCCGGTCAAGGCCCTGGTCGAAGGCCAGAACAGCCACGGCGGCCGCGCCAACACCGGCCGCATCACGTCGCGGCGCAAGGGCGGCGGCCACAAGACCGCCTACCGTCTCGTTGACTTCAAGCGCGGCAAGCACGACGTCGCGGCGACCGTGGAGCGGCTCGAATACGATCCGAACCGCACCGCCTTCATCGCGCTGATCAAGTATGCCGACGGCGAGCTCTCCTACATCCTGGCGCCGCAGCGTCTCACTCCCGGCGACACGGTGGTTTCGGGGCCGTCGGTCGACGTAAAGCCCGGCAATGCAATGCCGCTCGGCGCCATGCCGGTCGGCACAATCGTCCACAACATCGAGACCAAGCCCGGCAAGGGCGGCGCTTTGGCGCGCGCGGCGGGCACCTACGCCATGGTCGCCGGCCGCGATCAGGGCTTCGTGTTGCTGAAGCTGAAGTCGGGCGAAACCCGCATGGTGATTTCCAGCTGCATGGCATCGGTGGGCGCCGTCTCCAATCCCGACCACGTCAATGAAATCGTAGGCAAGGCCGGCCGCAACCGCTGGAAGGGCTTCCGCCCGGTGTCGCGCGGCATCGCCCGCAACCCGGTCGACCATCCGAACGGCGGCCGCACCAATGGCGGCAAGCACTGGGCCACGCCGTGGGGCAAGCCGACCAAGGGCAAGAAGACCCGCAGCAACAAGTCGACCCAGAAGTTCATCGTGCGCAGCCGCCACGATCGCAAGAAGACGCAGTAAGAGGTAGCAAGTGGCACGTTCGCTCTGGAAAGGCCCGTTCGTCGACGGGTATATCTTGAAGAAGGCGGAAACAGCGCGTTCCGGCGGCCGCAATCAGGCCATCAAGACGTGGAGCCGCCGCTCGACCATCCTGCCGCAGTTCGTGGGCCTGACCTTTCAGGTCCACAACGGCAACAAATTCATCCCCGTCACCGTGTCGGAAGACATGGTCGGCCACAAGCTCGGCGAATTCGCGCCGACGCGGACCTTCCATGCTCACTCGGTGGCGGACAAGCGCGCCGCGTCCCCGGCGAAGGAGTAAGAGATGAGCAAGCCGAAACGCAAGCGCTCGCTGGCCGACAACGAGGCCAAGGCCGTTACCCGGTCGATCCGCGTATCCCCGCGCAAGTTGAACGAAGTGGCCGCGACGATCCGTGGCAAGAAGGTCGACAAGGCGCTGGCCGAGCTCACCTTTTCGCGCCGCCGCATCGCCAAGGACGTCAAGAAGACGCTCGAATCGGCGATCGCCAACGCCGAGAACAACCACGATCTCGACATCGGCAACCTGGTGGTTGCCGAGGCCTGGGTCGGCAAGAACCTGGTCATGAAGCGTTTCATGCCGAACGCCCGTGGCCGCGTCGGCCGCATCGAGAAATTCTTCAGCGAACTGACGATCGTCGTCCGCGAAGTCAAGGAGGCCGCATAATGGGCCAGAAAGTCAATCCGATCGGTCTCCGGCTGGGCATCAACCGCACCTGGGATTCGCGCTGGTATGCGGGCCACCGCGAATACAGCAAGCTGCTGCACGAGGACATGGCGATCCGCGCCTATCTGAAGGAGCAGCTCAAGCAGGCCGGCGTCTCCAAGGTGCTGATCGAGCGGCCGCACAAGAAGTGCCGCGTCACCATCTATTCGGCCCGTCCCGGCGTGGTTATCGGCAAGAAGGGCGCCGATATCGAAAAGCTGCGCAAGAAGGTTGCCGAGTTGACTGGGTCCGAGGTCCATCTCAATATCGTCGAGGTGCGCAAGCCCGAGGTTGATGCGACTCTGGTGGCCGAGAACATCGCCCAGCAGCTCGAGCGTCGCGTCGCTTTCCGCCGCGCCATGAAGCGCGCCGTGCAGTCGGCCCAGCGGATGGGTGCGGAGGGCGTCAAGATCACCTGTGCCGGCCGCTTGGGCGGCGCCGAGATTGCACGCGTCGAATGGTATCGCGAGGGCCGCGTGCCTCTGCACACGCTGCGCGCCGACGTCGACTACGGCGTTGCCACCGCCCATACGGCCTACGGCACCAACGGCGTCAAGGTCTGGATCTTCAAGGGTGAAATCCTTGAGCACGATCCGATGGCCCAGGACAAGCGCATGGCCGAGCCGCAGGACAGCGGCCAGCGTCCGCGCCGCGAGCGCGACGGCGCCACGCTTTGAGATTGAGGTAAGCAAACATGCTGCAACCGAAAAAAACCAAATACCGCAAGGCCTTCAAGGGCCGCATCAGCGGCAAGGCGACGAGCTGCAATAACCTCGACTTCGGCGCCTTCGGCCTGAAGGCGACCGAGCCCGACCGCGTGACCGCCCGCCAGATCGAGGCCGCTCGCCGGGCGCTCGCCCGCGGCATGAAGCGGGCCGGCCGCATCTGGATCCGGGTGTTCCCGGACGTGCCAGTGTCGAAGAAGCCGGCCGAGGTCCGCATGGGCTCCGGCAAGGGTTCGGTCGAATACTGGGCGGCCCGGGTCAAGCCCGGCCGGGTGATTTTCGAGATCGACGGCGTGCCGCGCGCCGTCGCCGAAGAGTCGCTCGGTCATGCCGCCGCCAAACTGCCGATCAAGACGCGCTTCGTGGCGCGGCTTGGCGAATGACCGGAGGCCCCAGATGAAGATTGCCGACGCCAAGGCCATGACCGCCGACCAGCTCAAGGACGAAGTCCTCAAGCTGAAGAAGGAGCAGTTGAACCTGCGCTTCCAGCGGGCCACCGGCCAGATTGAAAACACCGCGCAGATCCGCAACATCCGCCGCGACATCGCCCGTCTCAAGACGGTGGCGTCGCAGCGGGCGGCCGCGAAGTAGGAGAGACGAAGATGCCGAAACGCGTCCTGGAGGGCGTCGTCGTGAGCGACAAGAACGACAAGACCATCGTGGTCAAGGTCGAGCGCCGCCTGCGCCATCCGGTTCTGAAGAAGACCGTGCGCCTGTCGAAGAAGTATCACGCCCATGACGAGACGAACGCCGCCAAGATCGGCGACGTGGTGCGGATCGAAGAAACCCGGCCGCTGTCGAAGCAGAAGCGCTGGACGCTGCTCGGCAAGGCTGCTGCGGCGGGCGCTTAGGCAACGAGGACAAGCGGGTGGCAAGCCCCACATGAACAGGTGATGACATGATCCAGCAAGAGACCAATCTCGAAGTCGCCGACAATTCCGGCGCCCGCCGGGTCCAGTGCATCAAGGTGCTGGGCGGCTCGAAGCGGCGCTATGCCTCGGTCGGCGATATCATCGTCGTGTCGATCAAGGAGGCCATTCCGCGTGGCCGCGTCAAGAAGGGCACCGTGATGAAGGCGATCGTGGTGCGCACCGCCAAGGATATCCGCCGCGCCGACGGATCGGTCATCCGCTTCGACCGCAATGCCGCGGTGCTGATCAATCCACAGGGCGAACCGGTCGGCACCCGCATCTTCGGGCCGGTGCCGCGCGAGCTCAGGGCCAAGAACCACATGAAGATCATTTCACTGGCGCCGGAGGTGCTGTGATGGCGGCGAAGCTGAAAATCCGCAAGGGCGACAAGGTTGTCGTCATTACCGGAAAGGACAAGGGCAAGCAGGGCGAAGTCGTCCGCGTGTTCCCGTCCGAAAACCGGGTCGTCGTGCAGGGCGTGAACATGGTGCGACGCCACACCCGCCAGACCGCGGCCCAGGAAGGCGGCATCATCCCCAAGGAGATGCCGATTCAAATTTCAAACCTGGCCTTGCGCGATCCGAAGGACGGCAAGCCGACGCGGGTGGGCTACAAGTTCCTCGCCGACGGCAAGAAAGTCCGGTTCGCCAAGCGCTCCGGGGAGGTGATCGATGGCTGACGAAAAAGACAAGAAGGCGCCAAAGAAGACCGAGGCTGGCAGGCCTGCGGCTGCCAAACCCGAGTCTGCGAAGCCCGAGGCCAAGAAGGTGGAAGCCAAGAAGTCCGAAGGCAAGAAGGCCGATGCCAGGAAGGAGGCGAAATCCGCCGCGCCCGCCGAGGTCATGCCGAAGGATTATGTGCCGCGCCTGCGCAAGGAATACGACGAGGTCATTCGTCCGAAACTGGTCAAGCAGTTCGGCTATACCAACGTCATGCAAGTGCCGCGCATCGACAAGATCGTGCTCAACATGGGTATCGGCGAGGCCACCCAGGATTCGAAGCTGGTGCAGGTCGCCGCTTCCGAGCTGGAAAAAATCGCTGGCCAGAAGGTGATGATCACCAAGTCGCGCAAGGCCATCGCCCAGTACAAGATCCGCGAGAACCTGGCGATCGGCGCCAAGGTGACGCTCCGCAAGACCCGCATGTACGAGTTTCTCGACCGGCTCATCACCATCGCGCTTCCCCGGGTGCGCGACTTCCGCGGTCTGTCGGATAAGAGCTTCGACGGCAATGGCAACTTCGCCATGGGCATCAAGGAGCACCTCATTTTCCCGGAGATCGACTACGACAAGATCGATCGGGTGTGGGGCATGGACATTATCGTCTGCACCACGGCGCGTACCGACGACGAGGCCCGCGCCCTTCTCGAGGCATTCAATTTCCCCTTCCGCCGCAGCACGCGCAAGCAGGCGGCATGAGGCGGACAGAACAGAAAAGGCTGAGGTAGCCCACATGGCGAAAACCAGTTCGGTAGAAAAGAACGACCGCCGCAAGCGGCTGGTAAAGCAATTTGCCGGAAAACGGGCCCGTCTCAAGGCGATCGCGCAGAACAAGAAACTGCCGATGGAGGAACGTTTTGCCGCCCAGCTCAAGATGGCTCAGCTGCCGCGCAATTCCTCGCCCAACCGCGTGCGCAACCGTTGCGAAATAACGGGCCGCCCGCGCGCCTATTACAGGAAAGTCAAGATGTCGCGCATGGCGCTGCGCGAAATGGCCAACCAGGGTTTGATCCCCGGCATGGTCAAGTCGAGCTGGTAACGGATACGGACTGCAGGAGAACGATGAAATGAGTGCCGCTGATCCGATCGGAGACATGCTCACCCGCATCCGCAACGCCCATGAGCGCGGCAAGTCGAAGGTGACGACGCCCGCCTCGCGGCTGCGCGAACGCGTACTTGAGGTATTGCAGCAAGAAGGTTTCATTCGCGGCTTTGCCACGGTGCAGCAGGGTACCGCCAAGGCTGAAATCGAAATCGAGCTGAAATATTTCGACGGCGCCCCGGTGATCCGCGAGATCCACCGGGTCTCGAAACCGGGCCGCCGCGTCTATGCCTCGGTCGCAACCCTCCCCACCGTCTACAACGGCCTGGGCATTTCCATCCTGTCGACGCCGAAGGGCGTCATGTCGGATGCCGAAGCCCGCGTCCAGAATGTGGGCGGCGAAGTCATCTGCACGGTATTCTGAGGACCAACCCATGTCTCGCATCGGCAAGAAGGCAGTACCGGTTCCGGCGGGCGTCACGGTCAATGTGACTGGCGCGAACGTGTCGGTGAAGGGCCCCAAGGGCGAGCTCAAGATGGTGCTCGCCGAGCATGTGCTCGCCACCCTCGACAAGAGCGGCGTCAAGGTTGATCCGCGCGACAGCTCGAAGCTGG
>JANMQB010000271.1:0-6537 GCA_031370155.1 Hyphomicrobiales bacterium
CGCAGCTCCTGCGCGATCTCGCCCAAAGCCTCGCCGCCTGCCTCGCGGGCTGATCCGCAACTTCACTTTTCCGCCGCAATGACCCATCATTCCCGGTCTTCGAGTCGGGGAGGATCGGATGGCGGCATGGCGCGGCGGAGCACTGACGATTACGCTATTGGCGGTGTGCGCATCGACGTCCGCCTTCGCCCATCCGCATGTGTGGATCGACATGCGCTCCGATATCGTCTTCACCGATGACGGCCTGATTAAAGGCATCAATCTCGAATGGACCTTCGACGACGACTATACCAAGATGGCGCTTGACGGTCTCGACAGCAATGGCGACGGCGTTTACAGCCAGGCCGGATCGAGCCGCTGACCAAGGAAAACGTCGCCTCGCTGAAGGATTATGAATTTTTCACGGTGATGCGCGTTAACGGCGAGAAGCAGGAGATCGGCGAGGTCGCCGAATTCGGCCAGATCTGGAGCAACGACAAGCTTGGCCTGCATTTCCATGTGCCGCTGAAAACTCCGGTCGATCCCGCCAAGGGCCAATTCACGGTCAAGGTCTACGATCCGGAATTCTTCATCGCCATCGACTATGTGAAGGACGATCCGGTGACCGTCCTCGGCAAAATTCCCGCCGCCTGCAAGCTCATGGTGAAGCCGGTGCCGACCGACGCCGAACTCGAACAGACCCGCCAGATGCTGTCCACCAAGGGCAAGGACTGGCAGCCCGAGAACAACGAGGAATTCGGCGCCATGTTCGCGCAAGCCGTGGCGATCGAATGCCGGTCGTGATGCGGCTGCTCGGCTGCCTCCTGGCGCTCTTCATCCTGCTGGCCCCCGTCATGGCGCAAGTGCCGGTGGAGACCGCGCCCCAAGTGACGATCGACAAGAAGAAGCTCCTGGTCCAGCCGCGCAATGCCGATGGCACGGTGCAGCAAACTTCTTTCTGGCAAGACCCCGTGTTGTGGGCGCGCGACAAGCAGCAGGGTTTCTATCGCGCCATGTCGGGGGCGCTCCGCAACATCAAGACCGGCGCGCCGCTTGCCGCCGCCTCGACCCTGATGCTCTTGAGTTTCGGTTATGGCGTGTTCCACGCGGCGGGTCCCGGCCACGGCAAGGCGGTGATTTCCGCCTGGCTGCTCGCCACCGAGAATGAATTGCGCCGCGGCGTTCTGATTGCCTTACTCAGCGCCGTCATCCAGGCAATGACCGCCATCCTGATCGTCAGCATTCTGCTGCTGGCGGTTGCCAGTGTGGGTGCTGTGGCGCGCGATGTGGCGGGAGTTTTGGAAAGCGCCAGCTACGGCCTCATCGCTCTCATGGGACTCTATCTTGTCTGGACCGCCTTCCGGCCCCATCGCCATGCGCATCACGGTCACGATCATCACGGCCATGACGGCACCCACCCCCATGTGCCGGAGGCAAAGCAGGTGAAGGGCGCCTGGTCCCTGACCAAGGCCTTGTCGCTTGCCTTCGCCGTCGGCATCCGGCCCTGCACCGGCGCCATTCTGGTCTTGATCTTCGCCAATGCGGTGGGCCTCTATTGGGCGGGCATCGCCTCCACCTTCGCCATGGCGGTTGGCACCTTCCTCACCGTCTCGGCGATTGCCGCCATCGCCGTCTACTCCAAGAAGCTCGCCGTGCGGCTGGCGCGCCAGGACGATCGCTGGCTGGACTGGCTAGCCTTCGCCCTGCGCTTTGCCGGCGGCGCGGCCATCGCCGGTCTCGGCGCCATTCTGTTTCTGGGTTCGCTCGGCACCACCAATGCGACGATGTGAGTTACAGACGAAATTCGGGAATCTGTCTGTAACTGCCCGATTAACCTAAGGTAAATTTTCCTAGCTTGACTCTTTCATTCACAGTGATAGAACAAATATAGAACATCCTGGGAAATCCAGTCCATGCGTATTGAACCGGCGCAGCAACAGCGGACGGCGAGCCTTGGCGTCTCCGCCCATGAGAATGGACCCCTCATGGCGGCTCTGCGCCGTCATATTGCCAGGCTCGAGCGCAGCCATCCGCTGCTCGAAAAGCCGCACGCGCGCAGCCGGCCCTGGACCTTGGGGCTTGCCGAAATCGACGCCCATCTCGCCGCCCAGGGCCTGGCGCGGGCGGGCCTGCACGATATCCGCCCGGCGGCCTATGGCGACATGCCGGCCGCCATGGGCTTTGCGCTGGCGCTGGCGCTGCGCCGTCTCGCCGATCCCACCGAGCGCCGCCCCTTGCTGTGGTGCCGGCTGGCCCGCGAGGAGCGCGAATATGGCAGGCTCTACGGCCACGGCCTCGAGGCTTTGGGGCTGGCCCGCAGCCGTTTCGTCACCGTCACCCTGAGGAAGCCCGTGCACCTCCTTTGGACGGCGGAAGAGGCGCTGAAATCGGGAGCGCTTGCCCTCGTCCTCGCCGATGCCGATCCGAAACAGGCGGATCTGACCGCCACGCGGCGCCTGGCGCTGGCGGCGGCGGCGGGCAAGGCCGCGGGGCTTCTGGTCTTCGCCCGCCCGCATGGCGGCGCCACCGCCAGCCATACGCGCTGGGCCGCCGCCGCCGTCCGCTCGCGCAGCCCCCCTTACGACGCCGAGGCGCCGGGAGCGCCTCTCTGGACCGTGCAACTAATCCGCGCCCGGGGCGGAAGACCGGGTGCGTGGACCGTGGAATGGCAACATGCGCCGCATCGTTTCGCTGTGGTTTCCGGATTACGCGGTGGAGCGTTTCATCCGTGGACGGATGAAAGCCCGGAAAACCCCGCCGCCCGCCAAGCTGCCCTTCGCGCTGGTTGAGACGGGTGTTAAGGGCCTGCGTCTCGTGGCGGTGAATGCCGCGGCGCGAGGCTTCGGCCTGACGCGCGGCCAAAGGCTCGCCGATGCCCGCGCCGCCGTGCCCGATCTCCTGTCGGAACTGCACGAGCCCGAAGCCGACATGGCGAGCCTCCTGGGCCTCTGCCGCTGGCTGGAACGCTACAGCCCCTGGGTTTCCCCCGATGCGCCGGACGGAATCCTACTCGATGTGACCGGCATTCCTCATCTCTTCGGCGGCGAGGCGGCGATGCTGGCCGAGATGGGCGCACGGCTTGGCCGCTATGGCTTCACCGCCCGCGTGGGGCTCGCCCAGACCATCGGCGCCGCCTGGGCCTTGGCGCGGTATTCCCCCCTTTCGTCATACCGGCGAAAGCCGGGACCCACGGATGGACTGGGCGCAATGTCCCGACAATCTTCGCACGGAGAAATGGGTCCCGGCTTTCGCCGGGATGACGGATTGGGGGAGGGATTGGAGGGATTGCCCATCGAAGCCCTGCGCATTGATGGCGAATCTGCCCGCACGCTGCGGCGTCTCGGCCTCAAGACCATAGGTTCGTTGCTCAACATTCCGCGCGCCTCGCTGGCCCGGCGGTTTCGCGGCGAGACTATCCCCGAGAATGTGCTGCTGCGTCTCGACGAGGCGCTGGGCAATCGCGACGAGCCGCTGAACCCGCTCAATCCGCCCTCCTCCTTTATGGCGCACCGGGCCCTGATGGAACCGGTGGTGACGCCCGAGGGGCTGGAAGCGATCCTCGACAGTCTTGTCACGGCGCTCGCCCGCGATCTCGAGGCGAAAGCCCAAGGCGTCACGCGCCTGATCCTCAAGCTCTTCCGCAGCGACGGCTCGCGCATCGCCGTGCCCGTCGGCCTTTCCGCGCCCTCCCACGATCCGCGCCATATTCTGCGGCTGCTCAAGCCGAAGCTCGAAACCATCGATGCGGGGCTAGGCATCGACGCCATGACGCTGGAGGCGCGCGAGACGGGGGCCATCGCCGCCCGGCAATACGGCTTCATGGAGGATGCCGGCGGCGAAGGTCTCGACCGGCTCAACGACCGGGTGATGAACCGCCACGAGACGGTCATTGCATCGTTGCAGGAGGTGGCAAGCCACATTCCGGAACGGGCGGAGATTCCACAATTACGTCATCCCGGCGAAAGCCGGGACCCATTGAACGGGAACGGCAAGGCAAACACGCGCAAATCCGATGGCGCTCAGGGGGTCCCGGCTTTCGCCGGGATGACGGAAGAAAAAGCAAAGCTCCGCCCTCTTCTTATCTTCGATCGCCCCGAGCCGGTTTCCGTGATCGCCGCGGTGCCCGATGGTCCTCCCATGCGCTTCACCTGGCGGCGGGTGACGCGCCGGGTGGCGAAGGCGCAAGGCCCCGAACGCATCGCCCCCGAATGGTGGCGCTTGAGCGAAGGCGGCACCCCTCGCGACTATTACGCCATCGAGGACGAGCGGGGCCGCCGCTACTGGCTCTACCGCGAAGGCCTCTATGGCGAGACGCAGCCCAGATGGTTCGTGCACGGATTATCGCCATGACCGCCTATGCCGAACTGCAATGCACGACGAATTTCTCATTCCTGCGCGGCGCTTCCCATCCCGAGGAGCTGGTGACCCAGGCCAGGCACCTAGGGCTTGCCGCCGTCGCCGTCACCGACCGCAACACGCTGGCCGGCGTGGTGCGCGCCCATGGCGCGGCGAAGGACATGGATTTGAAGCTGATCGTGGGGGCGAGGTTATCCATAACGGAAAAGCTGGAGTTATTGTGTTACCCCACCAGCCGCGCCGCCTATGGGCGATTGTGCCGCCTGCTCTCGACCGGCCAACGCCGGGCGGAGAAGGGCCGGTGCATTCTCACCCTTGAGGACATCTGCGAATATGCCGAAGGCCAGATCTTCGCGCTGCTGCCGGACGGCGCCGGTCATCTCGAAGCCCTCCGCAAGCATCTCAAGGCGCCGCTCTATCTCGCCGTTCACCGCCTCTATGGCGGCGGTGATCGCGCCCGCCTCAATGTTCTCGCCGAGTTGGCGCAGCGGACGAAAACCCCGCTGCTTGCCACCAATGACGTGCTCTACCATCACCCCTCGCGCCGCGTGCTGCAGGATGTGGTGACCGCCATCCGCGAGGGCGTGACGGTCGCGGAAGCGGGCTTCCGCCTCGAAGCCAATGCCGAGCGCCACCTCAAGCCGCCAGATGAAATGGCCCGCCTGTTCCGCGACTTTCCCGAAGCCATCGCCAACACCATGGAGATTGCAAATGCCTGCAACTTCTCTCTCGACGAACTCAAATACGAATATCCCGACGAACCCATCCCCAAGGGCACCACGCCGCAATCCCATCTTGAGCATCTCGCCTGGGAGGGCGCGAAGATGCGCTATCCGCAGGGCGTACCAAATAATATAAAACGCAATATTTACAAAGAATTATCACTAATTGCTAAACTCAATTATGCGCCCTATTTCCTCACCGTCCACGACATCGTCGCTTTCGCCCGCTCGCGCGACAAACCCATCCTCTGCCAGGGCCGCGGCTCGGCGGCGAATTCCACCGTCTGCTATTGTATCGGCATCACCGCCGTCGATCCCAACCAGATCGACCTGCTGTTCGAGCGCTTCATCTCGGAGGAGAGAAAGGAGCCGCCCGACATCGACGTCGATTTCGAGCATGAGCGCCGCGAGGAGGTGATCCAGTATATCTATGCCCGCTACGGCCGCGAGCGGGCCGGCCTCGCCGCCACCGTCATCACCTATCGCGGCCGCTCGGCGGCGCGCGAGGTGGGCAAGGTCATGGGGCTTTCGGAAGATGTGACGGCGGCCCTTTCCGGCCTGGTGTGGGGCCACATGCGCGAGGAGATGCAGGACGAGCGCTTCAGGGAAGCGGGCCTCGATCCCGCCGATCCGCTGCTCGCCCGCGTCATTGAGCTTTCCGACGAGATCGCCGGTTTCCCGCGCCATCTTTCGCAGCATGTCGGCGGCTTCGTCTTGACGCGTGAACGTCTCGACGAGACCGTGCCCATCGGCAATGCCGCGATGGACGACCGCACCGTCATCGAATGGGACAAGGACGACATCGACACGCTCGGCATTCTGAAAGTCGATGTGCTGGGTCTCGGCATGCTCACCTGCATCCGCAAATGCTTCGAGCTGATCGAGGCCTGGTACGGCCTTCACTATTCGCTGGCCACGATGCCGGGCGAGGACGCCGCCGTCTACGACATGCTGTGCAAGGCCGATAGCGTCGGCGTCTTCCAGGTCGAGAGCCGGGCCCAGATGAACATGCTGCCGCGGCTCAAGCCCCGCTGCTTCTACGATCTGGTGATCGAGGTGGCGATCGTCCGCCCCGGCCCCATCCAGGGCGACATGGTGCATCCTTACTTGCGCCGCCGCGATGGCATCGAGCCGGAAATCTACCCCGCACCGCATCCCGATTTCGGCCCGGCCGATGAATTGCGCCAGGTGCTCGGCCGCACCAAGGGCGTGCCGCTGTTTCAGGAACAGGCGATGAAGCTCGCCATGGTGGCGGCCGAATTCACTCCCGGCGAATTGAACGAGTTGCGCAAGGCGATGGCCACCTTCCGCCGGCGCGGCACCATCGGCAGGCTCGAGCAGAAGATGGTGAGCCGCATGGTCGAGCGCGGCTATGAGCCCGATTTCGCGCAACGCTGCTTCAACCAGATCAAGGGTTTCGGCGAATACGGCTTTCCCGAAAGCCATGCCGCGAGCTTCGCGCATCTGGTCTATGTCTCGG
>JANMQB010000360.1:0-2248 GCA_031370155.1 Hyphomicrobiales bacterium
GGCTGCAATCTGTTCGCGCTGCTGACTCCCCGCGGCCTCAGGCTGCTCGAACGCTGGCAATATCTGGAACAGGCGCGCAAGAAGCCGTGGCGGCTGGTTGCCGCCTTCGGCCCCGTGGCCCTGCTGCGCTTTGCATTGGGCCAGCTATCGCTCGATGCGGCTTTCGCCACCGTTTCCGCTCGCCTCGGCCTCACCGTCAAGCCGGTCATCATGCCCTTCGCCGAGGCGGCGATCGATATCGACAAGCCGGCCGACAAGGAACTCGCCGAAAAAATCCTCGCCGCGCGCCGGTAGCCCGCATTTCCCCTTCTCCCTGCCACTTGCGGCGGGGAGAAGGTGCCCGAAGGGCGGATGAGGGGTGGCCTCTCCGCGAGTCGAATTTTCAGCCAGTGCATGCGGCGCCACACCCCTCATCCGGCCGCTGGCCACCTTCTCCCCGCACTGCGTGCAGGGAGAAGGGGCAAACTGGGGAGATCATCAGGTGTAGTGCGTCCCACTCACTCCCAGCTTGCCGCGAGGTGCCGCGCCTGTTGCAGGTCGACGGGGACATCCACCTCGCACCAGCTTATGCCGTTGATCGCGACGGTGCCCACATCCATGCTTTTGGCCAGCGTACCGACGGCGGAAGGAAACCATTGCCGGAGGCCCGAGGGCTCGCGCATCGCCTTGTCCAATGTCGCCGCATAGGCGGCGCCGCCTTCGCCCCGGAAAATGTAGAAGCCGATCGCCTCGGCATCGACCGTGTCGACCGGCAGCATCTTGCCGATTTCGGTGAGCCGCCCGGCGTCCAGCATCACCTTCATGTCGTCGGTGTCGTAGGAAGTCTTGCGATTGATGGCGACGGTGACCGGTGCCGCCGGCGCCGCCAGCAGCCGCTCCACCAGATCGGCGCGGAACACATTGTCGCCGTTGACCTGGATGAAGTCGCCCTTCATGGCGTGGCGGGCGATCCAGCAGCTCGCCAGATTGTCGGCAACCCCATAAAAGGGATTGTAGACGGTGGCGATCGCCACGCCGCGCTCCCGGCCGATCGCCGCCAGCTCTTCGTCCATGCGGTTTGCGCCATAGCCGGTGACCACCACGAAATCCTTGAGGCCGCAGGCGGCGAAGGCGTCGATCTGGCGGCCGATCAGGCTGCGGCCGTGAATATCGAGCAGCGCCTTGGGAATATCGGCGGTCAGCGGCAGGAGCCGCTTGCCCTGGCCGGCGGCAAGAATGATGACTCGCACGATGCTTGAACCCGGGAGTTGCGGAAGCGTATGAACGGGCGTCTCCATCGCATTCGATTCTGCCGAAGTCAACGGAAGCCCACCTCGTGTTCACTATTGCGCATTTCTCCGACGTTCATCTTGGGCCCCTGCCGGGCGGCGCCGCCTGGCGCGATTTCGCCCTGAAACGGCCGGTGGGCTATCTGTCCTGGCGGCTCAAGCGCCACCGACTGCACATCCCGGCGATCGCCGAAGCCATTGCCGCCGATATTACCGCCGCCGCCCCCGACCACGTGGCCTTGACCGGCGACATCGTCAATATTTCGGCGCGCGATGAATTTCCCGCCGCCGCCCGCTGGCTCAAGCGCTTCGGCGCGGCGCGAAACTTGAGCTTCGTTCCCGGCAATCACGACACCTATGTCCGCTTCGGCTGGGAACACGGATTGGGCCATCTCGCACCCTACATGACCGGCGACATGCGGGTGGCCCAGACGCAAACCACACCGCAGATCGCCAGCCCCTTTCCTTTCGTCCGCCTGCGGAAGAATGTGGCGCTGATCGGCCTGTGTTCGGCGCTGCCCCAGCCCCTGCACAAGGCGGCGGGCAAGCTCGGCGAACTGCAACTGGAATCGGCGGCCCACCTGCTCCGCGATCTGCGCGAGCGCGGCTATTTTCGCTGCGTCCTCATTCATCATCCGCCGCTGCCGGGCATGGCGCCGCCGCGCAAGGCGCTGGCCGATGCGGCCCGCTTCCGCGACATTCTGGCGAGCGAGGGCGCCGAACTGGTGCTGCACGGCCACAATCACACCCACAGCCTGGTTGCGCTCCCCTCGCGCTTCGGCACCGTCAATGTGGTGGGCGTCCCCTCCGCCTCGATGGGCGAAACCCCGCATTATGAACCTGCCGCCTGGTACCGCTACGCCATCGACCGGCAGAACGGCCGCTGGCACACGGGCCTCACCGTCAGGGCCTGGAATCCGGAGAGCCGCGGCATCCGCACCGCCGCAGAATTCGCCCTTTCGCAGTGAGTGGCCGCCATT
>JANMQB010000391.1:0-13674 GCA_031370155.1 Hyphomicrobiales bacterium
GACATCGTTACGCGACTCGATCAGATCGAGCACAATTGCCGTCATCGCGGCGACATAGAGCGTGGCGATGGCGGCGCGCTCCTCCGGCGTTTCGGCGGGAGGTCCGGCAAAACGGCCTTGGGCGTGTGGGAAGGCGCCGCCCGGCGCGAACGAGGGAAGCGCGAACTGCCCGCGCTCGATGGCCCGCTGCAAGGTCTCAGCCGCCACCGGCACCCGCGAGTTCTGCGAGATCGCGTCATATTCCCGGCCACCCATGAAGCGCGCGGTGGCGACAGGCCGGCCGTCGACCGTGACGTTTGCCAGCATGTCGCGGGCGGGATCGAGCGCCTGCAATGGGCAATCGGGATTGAAAACGATGACCCATGTGCCGGTGGAAACGAGCGTGAAACTTTCCAGGCCGAGACTGCGGTAGTAATAGAGCGCCGCATTGCTGTCATGGACGCCGTTGTGAATGGCAATGGAGCGGCCGGCGATCCGCGTCTCTCCGACAATATCGCCCGCCCGCCGGAAGGCCGGAAACTTCTCGTGCCAGCCGTGCCTGTAGGCGAGCGAGCTGAAGTCGTGTTCGAGCGGCCGCCACAGATGCGAATGGCAACCGAAATAACTGACTTCCGAGACCTTGGCCCCGGTGAAACACCAGCCCCAGAACTGCGGATAGCCGAGAATCGCATCGACGCGCCGCAGCAGCGCCGGGTCCATGATCTCCCGCCAGAAGATGTGGCGGGCGAAATTGAGGCCGGCCGGCAGATCGGGAGAGAACGTCTCGCCGAATGGCGGCGCCTCGGCGCGGAACGAGGCGTCCACGTCCTCCGGCACGGCCTGTTCGTAATCGATGATTCCGGCCGCCAGCCGTTCGCCTTCGATCGGTGCAAAGCAGCAGCCATGGGTGCTGAACATGAGTCCGGAGACATTCCGCTCCGCCACGGCACGTTCAAGCGCCGCGTTGAGCCACGGCCACAGCGCCTCATGGTCGAGCAGGCAAATGCCATCGACGAGGCGCTGCCGCGGCGTGGTCCGCTCCTGGGCAACGATCTCGCCTGTCGCGGCCGAGACGGTCAGCAGCTTGGCGTTGGTCTTGCCAAGATCGAAGACGGCCAGCATGTCCGTGCTCATGGGCGCTCGGTCTCGGCGGGTGTCTTGGCGATGATCACCCTGATGCCGGCATCGCTGAGCATCTTGGCATCGCTGTCCGACAATCCATCGTCGGTGATGAGCGTTCCGATCCGCGACAGGCCGATGATGCTATGGCGCGCCCGCACGCCGAATTTGCGGCTGTCTGCAAGCACCACGACCTCATCGGCGCGCGGCAGCAGTTTTTGGGCTTCGCGCACGATCAGCGGATGCGACTCCATCAGCCCGGATGGGCCGATGCCCTGGGCGCCGATGAAGAACTTGGAGGCATAGAATTCCAAGGGCTCGGCGGCGGGCGAATAGAGAACCCCCGGCTCGCGGTAGAGATCGCCGCCGGCGACGGTGAGGTGGCAGGTGCCGTTCTGCCAGAGGGTCGCGGCCAGCGGCATCGAATTGGTGTAGATCTTCACATTGCGGTGCGCCAGATGCAGGGCAAACAGATAGCAGGTGCTGCCGCCGTGGATGATCAGCGAGTCGCCGTCGCGCACCAGCTTGTCCGCTTCCTCGGCGTTGGCTTTCTTGGCTCCAACTCCCAGCATCTGGTTTTCTTGAAAGGGCCGCGATGCGAACCGCTCCGGCGCGCCATTGGCCTCGGCCGCGGCAATGCCGCCGAAGACCTTGCGCACCGCGCCCATCTCGTTAAGCTTGGCAATGTCGCGCCGGATCGTCGCGGGCGAAGCGAGGACCACCTGATGCAGGTCGCGGACCGAGGCAAAAGGGCGGTCTTCGAGACATCGCAGAATCAGCCGGTGCCGTTCAGCTTCGCTCACATTGTCACCTTGTGATCAAACTACATCATATTCGCGATGCTGTAGTCATTCTTGATCAATCAGATTGCAATCTTGACGCTCTGCGATCATCGGTGTTTAATATTGCTCATAATGGCGGGTTTGTAAATCGCTCGGGGTTGCGGGAATCCGGCTCAAGTTCCGCGCCCGGAAGGCAGGCTAAAGGCAGGGGAGGCATTGGGCGATGTTTGCCGGGAAGAGCATTCTCGATTGTCGCTGGAAAGGTCGCGCCGCATGAATCCGGTCATCGCGCTCACCGGCGTTTCCAAGTCCTTTGCCGGAATCCGTGTCGTGAACGATGTGTCCTTCGACATCCGCCCCGGCGAAGTCCACGCGCTTCTCGGTGAAAACGGCGCCGGCAAGTCGACCCTCATCAAGATCATGGCCGGCCTGCACCGGCCCGATAGCGGCGCCATCGCCATCGACGGTGCGCCGGTCGCCTTTGCCACCCCGCGCGAGGCCCATGCCGCGGGCATCGCCACCGTGCATCAGGAACTCCTGCTGTTTCCCGAATTGACGGTCGCCGAAAACATCTTTTTGGGCCATGCGCCGAAGGCCCCATGGGGCGGCCTCGATTGGACCCGCATGCGCAACCGCAGCCGCGAAATCCTCGACTCGCTCGACTGCCCCGATCTCGATATCGACGCCCGTGTCGGAACACTTTCGGTCGCCAACCGGCAGCGCGTCGAGATTGCCCGGGCCCTGTCGCAGGAGGCGCGGGTCCTGGTCATGGATGAGCCGACGGCGGCGCTCGCCGAAGCCGACGTGCAGCGCCTGATGGATATCGTGCGCAAGCTCAAGGCGCGCGGCGTCGCCATCGTCTATGTCAGCCATCGCCTGCCGGAGATATTTGCCCTCGCCGACCGGGTGACCGTGCTGCGCGACGGCAATCGCGTCGGCACCAAGGACATCTCCGAGGTCGACGAGACTTCGCTGGTTTCGATGATGGTCGGCCGCGCCATCGACCGCCTCTACCCCAAGAAGCTGGGCAAGAGCGGCGAAACGCTGCTCGAGTTGCGGCACGTATCGCACAAGTCCGTGGTGCGTGGAATTTCCCTCGAACTCAAGCGCGGCGAGATCCTCGGCATTGCCGGTCTGGTGGGATCGGGCCGCACCGAACTGGCCTTGACGATCTTTGGAATAACGCCGGCCACCGGCGGCGAAATTCTGCTCGACGGCAAACCGGTGCGAATCGATAGCCCGGAAGCGGCGCGCGATCTCGGCATCGCCTATGTGCCGGAGGACCGCAGCCTGCAAGGCCTCATCCGGACGCAGACGATTGCCGAAAATATCGCCTTGCCCATTCTCAAGCGGCTGACGCGGGGAATTTTCGTCGACACCGCAAGAATGGCGGTGGAGGCGAAGCAGGCGATTGCCGATTTCGGCATAAGGGCGCGGGGGCCCGAACAGATCGTGCGCGAGCTGTCCGGCGGCAATCAGCAGAAAGTGGTGCTCGGCAAGTGGCTGGCCACGGCGCCGCGGGTTCTGATCATGGATGAACCGACGCGCGGCATCGATGTCGGCGCCAAGGCGGATATCCATCAGCTGATGCGAAAGCTGGCGGGAGACGGCATCGCAATTCTGATGATTTCCAGCGAACTGCCGGAAGTGCTCGGCATGAGCGACCGCGTCCTGGTGATGAATGGCGGCCGCATCGTTGCCGGCTTCGACAAGGACCAGGTGACGCCCGAAGCCGTTGGCGCCGCCATGACCCGGACAACCGAAAAGGCCGCCGCAGCATGACCGATGCCGCAATCCGCCGGCCGATCGGGCGTGCCAACTGGCGGCGGTTTCTGGCCGGCTTCGGCCAGGAAATCGTGGTGTTGCTGGCGATCGCCGTGCTCTTCGTGGTGGTCGGCGCCTATAACCAGCGGTTTCTCTCCGACACCAACATCAACAGTATTTTCGCCGGCAACGCCTATATCGCCATTGCCGCCATCGGCATGTCGCTGGTCATTATCTCCGGCCACATCGATGTCTCGGTGGGCTCGCTTATCGGCGTGATCGCCACCATCGCCGGCACCCTGGCGGTTTCCGGCTATCCCATCTGGATGGCATGGTCGGTGCCGGTCGTTTTCGCCGTTGCCGTCAATGCCGGTGTCGGGGCGCTCATCGCCTATGCGCGCATTCCATCCATCGTCGTCACCCTCGGCATGCTGTCGATCCTCAAGGGCGGATTGATCAGCGCGACGGGAGGGGCCTGGATCACCGACATGCCGGAGGGCTTCATGCTGGCGCAGATGCGCCCGTTCGGCATTCCCTCGGCCGTCTATTTCATGGTGGCACTGACGGGTCTTGCCGCGCTGTTCATGCGCTATACCGATTTCGGCCGTGCCGTCTATGCGGTCGGTGGCAATCTGGAGGCCGCCCGGGCCGCGGGCCTCAGTCCGCAGCGCACCGTCGTCGGTGTTTTTGCCTTGCACGGCCTCTTCGCCGGCATCGCCGGTATCCTCTTTGCCACGCAGTTGCAGGTGATCCAGTCGACCGTGCCGCCCAATCTCGAGCTCACCGTCATCACCGCCGCGGTGATCGGCGGCGTATCGATCCTCGGCGGCACCGGAACGGTGATCGGCTCGACGCTGGCGGCCATCCTCTTCGCCACCATCGGCTCGGCGCTGATCTTCCTCAATGTTTCGGCCTATTGGCTGCGCGCCGTGCTGGGCCTGTTGATCCTTGCCACCGTTCTAGCCGACATGGCCAGGCGGCGGAGGTCCAGATGACCGCCGGACTGCTCAAGCGCCATGAAACCATCCTGGCGGGCCTGACCGTTCTGGCCCTGATCGTCCTGGCGCTTCTGTCGGACAAGTTCTTCACCGCCGAAAACTTGCTGAACCAGGGCCGCTTGATGTCGGAAGTGGGCCTTGTGGCGCTGGCCATGACCTTCATCATCGTGACCGGAGGCATCGACCTCTCGGTCGGATCGATCCTCGGATTGACCGCCATCCTGCTCGGCGTTTTCTGGCAAAATGCCGGAATGCCGCTGCCGCTTGCCATGGCCGCCGCACTTGCCTGCGGCACGCTGGCCGGTCTCGGCAACGGCCTCATCGTCACCCGCTTCCGGGTGCCGCCGCTCATCGCCACGCTTGCCACGCTGGCGCTTTATCGCGGCCTGGCAGAGGGCATCAGCCAGGCCCGGTCGGTACGCGGCTATCCCGAGTGGTTCTTCTATTTCGGCCAGGGCGAGCTCCTGGGCGTGCCCTTTCAACTGTGGATTCTCGGGCTCGCCACCTCCGTTTCCGCCGTCATCCTCGGCATGACGCCCTTCGGGCGCGCCACCTATGCGGTCGGCGCCAACGAAACCGCGGCGCGGTTTTCCGGCATTCGCGCAAATGCCACAAAGCTGTGGATTTACTCTGCCGCCGGTTTTCTGTCCGCCCTCGCCGCCGTCGTCTTCGTGTCGCGGGTGACCACGACGCGCTCGGACATGGGAACCGGCCTCGAGCTTGACGTCATCACCGGAGTGGTGCTCGGCGGCACCAGTATTTTCGGCGGGCGCGGCACTATCGTCGGGACGGCGCTCGGCCTGATCCTCATTCAGGCCCTCAAGAACGGATTGGCGCTCTCGGGCGTCAAGGGAGATGGAACCATCGTGGTTATCGGCATCGTGCTCATCGGGGCGATTCTCGCCGGCGCGGTCTTCGACAAGAACAGGGGCGGCTGATCTTTGGGAGGACGTCCTGCGCGCCATCCGCCAATGGAGCAGGACAAGCAAATGGAGTGTGAGACATGAAGACGCTTACCCTAGGCATCGTTCTCGGCCTCGGCCTGATGAGCGGAACGGCGTTTGCCGCATCCGCCTGGACCGGCGGCGACGACCTGCCAACCAGCCCATTGGCCTGCGACGGCACGCCCGCCGCCGCAACGGCCAAGCCCTATGACGGCGGCGAGCCAACCGGCGCTCCCGACCGCATGGGCAAGAAGATCACCGTGGTCGATATTCCCAAGCTGATCGGCATCGGCTACTTCAATGCCACGTCCAAGGGCATTGCCGATGCCGCGGCCGAACTCGGCAACGTCGACGCCAAGACCGACGGTCCCACCAAGGCCAACATCGATGAGCAGATCACCTTCATCGACAACTACATCACCTCCGGCGTCGACGGCATCCTGTTCGCCGCCAACGATCCCGTCGCCATTGCGCCGGTGCTGAAGAAGGCGCTGTCGAAGGGCATCAACGTCGTGGGCTACGACGCCAACTCGACGCCCGACGCCCGCCAGTGGTTCGTCAACCAGGCCGAGTTCAACGGCATCGGCAAGTCGCTGATCGACAACATGGCGAAGGAAATCGGCGAGGAGGGTGCCTTTGCCATCGTCACCTCCACCTTCACCACGCCGAACCAGGCCCGCTGGATCGCCGAAATGGCGGCTTACGCGGCCTCGTGCCATCCCAAGATGAAGTGGCTGGAAACCGTTGAGGCCCAGGAAGACAACAACCTGTCCTTCAACCAGGCGACGACCCTCATCAACAAGTATGGCGACGAACTGAAGGGCATCTTCGGCATGACCTCGGTTGCGACCCCGGCCTCGGCCGAGGCTGTGACCCAGGCCGGCAAGTGCGGCACGATCGCGGTTGTCGGTCTCGCCACGCCGAACGCCATGAAGCCCTATGTCGAAAAGGACTGCGTGAAGTCGGTGGTTCTGTGGAACCCGGTTGACCTCGGTTATGCCGCGATGCACGTGCTCCGCGCCGTCGCCGACGGCTCGCTGAAGGCGGGCGCAACCTCGGTCAAAGCCGGCAAGCTCGGTGAGCTGCAGGTGATCAACGGTTCCGAGATTCTCCTCGGTGCGCCTTACACCTTCACCAAGGATAGTATCGGCGATTTCGATTTCTGATCCGATAACCTGCAACGGCGCGCCGGTCCCTCGCGGATCGGCGCGCCTTGCCGCAATTACAGCGAAAGCACGATGACCAGTTCCGTGACCGTTCCCTCCCTCTGGGATGTCGCAAAGGCTGCCTCGCTCGACGAGCCGGGCCTGCTCCTCTACCGATCCAATCTGCTGGGCGCGGATCTGCGCGTCACCAATTTCGGCGGCGGCAATACCTCGGCCAAGGTCGAGATGACCGATCCCCTCAACCGGAAGCCGGTGACGGTCTTGTGGGTCAAAGGCTCCGGCGGCGATCTTGGGTCGATGCAGCTCGACGGCTTTGCCACCCTCTACCTCGAAAAGCTCGAATCCCTGAAAGGCCTCTACAAGGGCCTCGACCAGGAAGACCAGATGGTGCTCAATCTCAACCACTGCACCTTCAATCTCAATCCGCGCGCCGCCTCCATCGACACCTGCCTGCATGCTTACGTCCCCTACAAGCATGTCGATCATGCCCACCCGGATGCGGTCATCGCCATTGCCGCCGCGCAGGATTCGGAAAAGCTCACGAAGCAAATCTTCGGCCGAGAAATAGGTTATCTGCCCTGGCAGCGGCCGGGCATCGATCTCGGCATCAAGCTCGGTGCGATGGCCAAGCAGCATCCGGAATATGTCGGCGTCGTTCTCGGCAGCCATGGCCTCTTCACCTGGGGCAATGATGCCAGGGGCTGTTACGAAACCACGCTTCGCATTATCAACAAGGCGGCCTCATGGCTGGAGGCCAACCGCAAGAAGCCGGCTTTCGGCGGCGAAATGGTGAAACCTCTCAGCGAAGCGGAGCGAAGAGCGGCCGCCTTGCGCCTGATGCCGCTCATTCGCGGGCGCATCTGCAAGACCGAGATGAAGGCCGGTCACTTCACCGATGCGCCGGAAGTGCTGGAATTCGTCAACTCGAAACAGATAGGCCACCTGGCGCCCCTTGGCACCTCCTGCCCCGACCATTTCCTGCGCACCAAGATCCGCCCGCTCATCGTGCCGGCCGATGCCGATGCTGCCGCCCTCGACGCGACGATCGAGGGCTACCACTCCGGCTACTCCGCCTACTACGAACGCTGCAAGCACCCGGACTCGCCCAAGATGCGCGACCCCAATCCGGTAATCTATCTCGTCCCCCGCGTCGGCATGTTGTCCTTCGCCAAGGACAAGGCCACGGCGCGCATTGCCTCGGAATTCTATGTCAACGCCATCAACGTGATGCGCGGCGCCTCGGGTGTTTCGGCTTACCAGGGCCTGCCCGAACAGGAAGCCTTCAACATCGAGTATTGGCTGCTTGAAGAGGCAAAGCTCGCCCGCATGCCGAAACCGAGGAGCCTTGCGGGCCGCATAGGGCTGGTCACCGGCGGTGCGGGCGGTATCGGTTCGGCCATCGCCACGAAGCTCCTGTCGGAAGGCGCCTGCGTCGTGCTCGCCGATATTGATAAGGCATCGCTCGAAGAAACCGTCGCCAACTTCGCCAAGGCCTATGGCAGAGACAATGTGAAGGGCGTCCTCATGGATGTCACCCGCGAGGATGCGGTCATAGAGGCCGTGAACGAAGCGGTCCTGGGCTTCGGCGGTCTCGACATCGCCGTCAACAATGCCGGCATTTCCCTTGCGGCCGCGGTCGAGGACACGACCCTCGAGCTGTGGAACATGAACATGTCGATCCTCGGCACCGGCTATTTCCTGGTCGGCCGCGAAGCCTATCGCCTGATGAAGCGCCAGGGGCTGGGCGGCTCGATGATCTTCATCGGCTCGAAGAATGCCGTTGCCGCATCGCCCGGGGCTTCCGCCTACTGCTCGGCGAAGGCGGCGGAAGTGCATCTAGCCCGCTGCATGGCGTTGGAGGGAGCCCCCATTGGCATCCGCGTCAATGTCGTCAATCCCGACGCCGTCCTGCGCGGTTCCAAGATTTGGCAGGGGCCGTGGCGGCAGCAGCGCGCCGCTTCGCTCAAGATCGCCGAGGATGAGCTTGAAGAGCACTATCGCAAACGTTCGCTGCTGCAGCGCTCGGTTTATCCGGAAGACATCGCCGAGGCCGTCTACTTCTTCGCCTCCGATCTCTCGGCGAAATCGACCGGCAACTTCCTCAATGTCGATGCCGGTAACGCCGCATCCTTCACAAGGTAAGGCCGATGTCTTTCGCGATCCCGGCCGATTTCATCGCGACGGAGAACCGCAAGGCCGAAGCGGCTCTTGCGGAGGACTACGCCGCCCTTGAACGGCAGCTTGCCCGCCGCGGCATCGGCATCGAGAAGGTGACGAGGAGCGCCATGGACTTTGCCGTGGCGGTTCCGACTTGGGGTGTGGGCACCGGCGGTACCCGCTTTGCCCGTTTCCCCGGCCCCGGCGAGCCCCGCAATATTTTCGACAAGCTCGAGGATTGCGGCGTCATCCATCGGCTTTCACGGGTGACGCCCAAAGTCTCGCCGCATTTTCCATGGGACAAGGTGCCTGACTATTCGGCGCTGCGTCAGGCTGCGGCGGCACAGGGTCTCGGCTTCGATGCGGTGAACTCGAACACTTTCCAGGACCAGAAAGGCCAGAGCCGCTCTTATAAATTCGGCTCTCTCTCGCATGTCGACACGGCCACGCGCCGGCAGGCCGTCGAACACAACATCGAATGCATCGAGATCGGCCGCAAGCTGGGCTCGACAGCGCTCTCCGTGTGGATCGCCGACGGCTCCGGCTTCCCCGGCCAGTCCAATCTCAACGCCGCATTCGACCGCTATATGGAATCGCTCGCGGTGGTCTACGGCAAACTGCCCGAGGACTGGCTCGTCTTCCTCGAACACAAACTCTACGAGCCTGCCTTCTATTCCACGGTGATTGCCGACTGGGGCTCTAGTCTTATGGCGGCGAGCGAACTCGGCTCCAAGGCCAAATGCCTCGTCGATCTCGGCCACCACGCGCCCGGCACCAATATCGAGCAGATCGTGGCGCGCCTCATTCGCGTCCGGAAGCTCGCCGGCTTCCATTTCAACGATTCCAAATATGGCGACGACGATCTCGATTCGGGCTCGATCGATCCGTTCCGCCTGTTCCTCGTCTTCAACGAGCTAGTCGACGCCGAATTGCGCGATGCACCCGGCTTCTCGCCGGCCAATATGATCGACCAGTCGCACAATGCGACCGATCCGATCGAAAGCCTCATTGGCTCGGCCATCGAGATCGTCCGCGCCTATGTGCAGGCCTTGCTGGTCGATCGCGTGGCACTGGCGGCTGCGCAGGACGAAAATGATGCGCTGCTCGGCCACCGTATCGTCAAGCAGGCCTTCGTCACCGACGTGTCTCCCATCCTCGCCGAGGCCCGCCGCCGCAAGGCTGGCGCGATCGATCCGGCCGCAGTCTATCGCGCGTCCGGCTATCGCAAGGCAAAGGCAGCCGAACGCCCGGTCAGCGGAGTAGCAGCGGCGGGAATCGTCTGACTCGCGGACTTGACTTCGATGCGATCGCGGTGCAACTTATTTGTATACAAATGAGTAGTTCGACCTTTGCCCGGTAACTATTGAATATGACCGATAGCGGGGCAGAAAAAGCAGACGGCAACGGCAAGATCCGCTGCGATGCCTGTCCCGTGCTTTGTTACATCCGCCCCGGCATGGCCGGCGCCTGCGACCGCTATGCTAATCACGACGGCCGGCTGGTCCGCCTCGATCCGCACATCGTTCTGAACCGCGCCCTCGATCACGGGCAGAAACTTGTCGAGTTCAGCCGCGGCGGCGAATGGGACGGCGGAATCGTCAACCAGCCGCCGCCATTCGTGACCGCCATAGGTGCTGGAACCACCTACCCGGACTACAAGCCGGCACCATTCATCGTGTCCTCGCAGGTCGACGGCGTCGACATGGTGACCGTCGTGACCGAGGGCATCTTCAGCTATTGCGGCGTCAAGGTGAAGATCGATACCGACCGATTCCTCGGGCCGGAACGCAATCTGGTGCGGGCCCAGGGCGAGCCCGTAGGCCACGTGACGACCGGCGAATACGGCTCGCAAATGCTGTCGCTCGGCGGGGTCCATCACCTGACCGGCGGCACCAAGAAGGAAGGCCGCGTCACCTGCGAAACCCTGCTCAATCTCAGCAACGGTCACGCCGTTGAACTGACCGTCGATGATGGCGCAACCGTCATTGTCCAGGCCGGCATAGCACCTATCGTCAATGGCGTGCAGGAAGAGCGCATGCGTGTGGGCTGCGGCTCCGCGACCATCGGCATGTTCGCCAAGCAGTGGTTCGGAAAGATCGATGACGTCGTGGTGGTCGACGATCACATCACCGGCGTTCTCTCCGAGCATCAGGCGGGCAAGTTCCTCGGCGTCCGCGACACCGGCATCAAGCTGAAGGGCCGGCGCTCGACACCCGGCCGCTATTTCCAAGTCGCCAATCCCGGCACCGGCTGGGGCGGCACCGATATCTCCGACCCGCTTGCCATTCTGGGTCCCTTCGATGCGAAGGAGGCATGGCCGGGCCTGCGTCTCCTGATGGTCAGCACGACCGGCGAAAACCATGCCTATTTCGAGCTGGACGACAAACTACGGCCCGTCGAGCGCGATCTTCCTGCCGATCTTGCGGAGTCTGTCGAGCGCATCCAGGAGAACTGCGAGCCCGCCTGCAGCACCGTTCTGTTCATGGGAGGTGCCGGCGGCTCGCTGCGCGCCGGTGTCACGGAGAATCCGGTGCGGCTCACCAGATCGGTCAAGGACTCGCTTACGAAAGTGACCTGTGGCGGCGCTCCGGTCTATGTCTGGCCGGGCGGCGGCATCACCTTCATGGTCGATGTGACGCGGCTGCCGCAGAATGCCTTCGGTTATGTGCCGACACCGGCATTGGTCGCACCGATCGAGTTCACCATGCGCCGCGACGACTATGCCGCACTCGGCGGCCATGTCGGCGAAATCCGCGATCTGGCCTCCCTGCAAGGCACCTACAACACGCTCCAGGTCGGCCAGCATCCCGAGAATCCATGGCCGCTCAATCCGCGCCGGGGAGAATCCGGCCATGGTTGAGGTGGGTGCCGTGCGGCGTCCCTTGATCGCCATGCTCGCCGATGGCCGCCGTCTTCACATGCAGGATGGTCCTATCGATCTCATTGTCGAAGCCTATGGCGCCGCGGAAGAAGTGGCTTCCGTCTATGGCGTCGCTGCCGGGAGGTTCCACGGCCTTCTCGATGAATTGTGCCGCGAACTGGAAGAGTTGCGTTTACCGGTCCGTCCCGGCTCCTGTTTCCTTGCCGGGCCGGTCGCCCGGCGCATGCATGATGCCGTCTTGCCATTCGCACGCGGAACCTTCATCACGCCGATGGCGGCGGTTGCCGGCGCGGTCGCCGAGGAAATTCTAGGTGCCATGCTTGGCGCGGCCAGGCTGAGCAAAGCCTACGTCAATAACGGCGGCGACATCGCACTCTATCTCGCGCCCGGCCAATCCTTCGTGACCGGCCTCATCGACCGGCCGGATGCGCCCTCTCTCTTCGCCACGGCAACGATCCGCGCGCAAGACGGCATCGGGGGCATTGCAACGAGCGGCTGGCGCGGGCGCAGCTTTTCGCTCGGCATTGCAGATGCGGTCACCGTTCTTGCAGGAACGGCCGCGGCTGCGGACGCAGCAGCAACCATCATCGCCAATGCCGTCGACCTGCCAGGCCATCCCAATATCCTCCGGCAGCCGGCATCCAGCCTGCAGCCGGATTCGGATCTGCGTGATCTGCCCGTGACACGTTCGGTCGGGCCGTTGTCCTCCGCTGAGATCGAGCTGGCCCTCGATGCCGGTGCCCGCCGTGCGCGCCAGTTGGTGGAGTGCGGGCAAATCGCTGCCGCCGCCATGCACCTGCAAGGCACGACGCGGACGGTCGGCACGCTGCTGCCTTCACCAGTACTGTCATTCTCCTTCGAGATGCAGGGTGCCTGCCATGTCTGACGTCAAGTCGCGCAAGTTTTCGCTCGCCGTCGAGGATATATTGCATGAGGGCGGGCCGGCGCCGGCAAAGCCGCTGCGGCGCGGAAGCATCGTGGCGGTGATCCACAATCCCTTTGCCGGGCGTTACGTTGAAGAAATAACCCCCTTCATGAAAGACCTCGAGCCCCTCGGCCTCGAAATGGCGCGCAAGCTTCTCGCCGCTCTCGGCGGCAACCCCAAAGACATCGAAGGCTACGGCAAGGGAGCGATTGTGGGCGAGGCTGGCGAAATCGAGCATGGCGCGCTGTGGCATGCGCCCGGCGGCTACGCCATGCGCCAGGTGCTCGGCGATACCAAGGCTATCGTGCCGTCGACCAAGAAGGTTGGAGGATTGGGCACGCGGATCGACATTCCGGTCACCCATGTCAACGCCTCCTATGTGCGCAGCCACTTCGACGCGATGGAAGTGGGCATTGCCGATGCGCCGCGCCATGACGAAATGGCGGTCATTCTGGTGATGACGACGGGGGCACGCATTCACGCCCGCGCCGGCGGTCTGAAAGCCAATGAAATTGTCGGGAAGGACGGATTGCGATGAAGTCGAAGGTCCGGAAATTCGTCACTATTGTCGAGGAAACGGCGATTGAAGGCGGCAAGCAGGTAGCACCCCCCACCAGGCGTGCGGCGGCCATCGCCGTGATCGACAATCCCTTCGCCGGCCGTTATCAGGAAGACCTCACCGAGCTTATCGATATCGGCGAGGAGCTGGGCGGCATTCTCGCCGAAAAGGCCGTCGCAGCACTCGGGATTGAAGGCGGCAAGGTCGAGAGCTACGGCAAGGCCGCGGCCGTCGGCGAAAACGGCGAGCTTGAACACGCCGCCGCCATTCTGCATCCCAAGCTCGGCGCGCCGTTTCGCAAGGTTCTGGGGAAAGGTGCCGCATTGATTCCATCCTCGAAAAAGCGCGGCGGACTGGGCGTGCCCTTGGATATTCCGCTCGGCCACAAGGATGCGGCCTT
>JANMQB010000281.1:0-2794 GCA_031370155.1 Hyphomicrobiales bacterium
TCATGCAGGACCGGCTCAATGCCCGGCTGATGGGGGTCACACCCACCGGCAACGGGCGCCGCCAATCCTACGCCCATGCGCCGATGCCGCGCATGACCAACACCTATATGCGTTCGGGCGACAAGCATCCGGAAGAAATCCTCGCCTCGGTGAAGCGCGGCCTCTTCGCCAAATCCTTCGGCGGCGGCCAGGTCGACATCACATCGGGCAAATTCGTGTTCTCCTGCACCGAGGCCTATCTGATCGAGGACGGCAAGATCACTGAACCGGTAAAGGGCGCGACCATTATCGGCTCGGGTGCGGATGCGCTCACCCGCATTTCCATGGTGGGCAACGACATGGCGCTCGATCCGGGCATCGGCACCTGCGGCAAGCACGGGCAAGGTGTGCCGGTGGGCGTCGGCCAGCCAACTTTGCGCATCGACCGCATCACGGTGGGCGGAACGGCCGCCTGAAAATGCCGCCGCGCCTTGTCATCTTCGACATGGACGATGTTCTCTGCCACTACGACCTCGGACGCAGGCTCCGGGCCCTGTCGCGGCTCACGGCCAAGACGCCGCGCGACATCCGCGCCGCCATCTGGGACTCGGGATTCGAGGACGACTCGGACGCGGGCGGCTATCCGGACCCGGAACAATATCTCGCCGAATTCAGCCGCCGCATCGGCCATGAACTGAGCCGCGCCGAATGGATCGATGCGCGCAAGCAATCGATGACGCCCGATTTTGAGGTTCTGGAACTGGCGCGGACCATCGGCCGCGGCGCCAGGCTAGCGATCTATTCCAACAACGGGCCGCTGGTGAAGCTGCATTTCGAGGACTTGTTCCCGGAGGCGGCGGCGATTTTTTCCGAGTGCTATTGCTCCTACGAGTTTGCCACCAAGAAGCCGGATCCGGCGAGCTTTACGCGCCTGCTCGACCGTATCAAAGTGGCGCCGGCGGAGGCCTGGTTCATCGACGACAAGCGCTCCAATGTGCGGGGCGCGGTGATGGCGGGGCTGGCCGGCCATCATTTCCGTTCCTATCGCGTCCTCCTCGCCGCAGCGCGGTCGCTGGGGCTTGTCCCATGAGCGAGGCCGCGGCACTCGCCATGCAGCTCATTGGCGGGAACGGCTCTGGGTTCCGTCATCTTCGGTCTTGCGCCGGTGGCGGCGGCCTATAGGATCGTGGGCCGGATGGCAGCCACAGCCGCCTGAGCGGGAGACGACATGGCCTTGATCGACATGCTGGCGGGCGCCCAGGGCGGCGCCTTCTTCGCCAATGTGGCGGCGGCTTCCGGATTGGGCGCCGGCGAGACGAAGATTGTATTCACGGCCATCGGCCCGGCGATTGCCGGACGGCTCAAGGTCAAGGCGGAGGCGGATCCCGAATCCTTCGAAGAGCTTCTCGACCTCCTCGAGGATGGCGGCCATGCCGATCTCGACGACCGCGAGGCGATGACCGGCGCCGAGGCGGTGGCCGACGGCAATGCCATCCTCGCCGACATCTACGGCTCGCGCAATGCAGCGATCGTCGACATGCGCAAGCTGGCGGGCGATATTCCGGAGGCTTCGTTGGAAAGGCTCGCCGCCGTCGCCGCCACAGCGGTGCTGGTGGCATTGGCCCGCAGCCAGGCCGTGGTCCAGCCGCTGGCCGGTGCCGAGACTGCCGCCGATACGGCAGGCGGCCTCCTCGGCACCATCGTTTCGGCCATCGTCACTGGCGCGGTGCAAGGTGCCACACGCCAGTTGGCACCGCGGCGGCGGCGCAGCTATTCGAGTTATTTCGGCACCCGGCGGCGCCGGACCACGCGGCGGCGGAGGCGCACGCGCATCCCGTCACTCGACGACATCTTCGCCGATATTCTGGGGACGCAGCGGCGCTAGGATTTTCTGCTGTAATTGGTTCCGTTCCCGATTCAGAACGCATCCCGGCCGGGGCGCTTATCGAATTCGGCGCGCCGCTGCCTGAAGGAGCGTTCCTCCAGGGCCAGTGCCGCGTTGACGGTGAGCGGCAGCCCGGCGGCCCAGCGGATGTCCTCGCGCTTCACCCCGATGTCGCGCAGCAGGTAATCGTCATAGGTGTCGAGCCTGCCGACGGCCCGGCGGGCAACCCAGTTGCGGAAGATACGGCGCAGGAAGGAGGTGCTCCCGACCTCGTCGAAGGACTCCGCCCGGTTCAAAGCATAGTCTCTCATGGCAGTTCTCCTTGGATCGCGAGAAGACCCATTCTTCCCGCGGCAAGCCACCCGAAAGTGGCCGAAATCGCGTTCGTGATTGCACTTTTTCGCTTTTTTCTATTGATTTGTCCAACGAATGTATTTTATAGTATTCATCATAATTAATGATGTGTGGCAACCATGATCCCCAATCTCGATGTCGATCTGTTGAAGACCTTCCTGGCCATCGCCGACACCGGCAGTTTCACCCGGGCGGCCGAAGAAGTGCATAGGACCCAGTCGGCCGTTTCTATGCAGATGAAGCGGCTGGAGGAGCTTTTGGGCCGCCCGCTATTCGCCCGCGACGGGCGCATGAGCCGGTTCACGCCGGACGGCGAGCGGCTCTTCGACTATGCCCGCCGCATCGTCACCATCAACGACGAGGCGGTTTCGGCCTTTACCAAACCGGAGCTTACCGGCACCCTGCGCTTCGGTACGCCGGACGATTATGCCGACCGCTTCCTGCCGGAAATTCTGGCGCGGTTTGCCCGCAGCCATCCCTTGGTCACTGTCGATGTCGACTGCCTGTCGAGCTCGGTTTTGTTCGAGCGGGTGAAGCGCGGCGAAATGGATCTGGCGCTAATCACCTTCGGCTGCG
>JANMQB010000522.1:0-14038 GCA_031370155.1 Hyphomicrobiales bacterium
TAAGAACATGCTCCAAGTATATAATCTGGCGCGATTTCTTTTCGCCTGGGTGATTCCACCCAAGCGGAAAGCGCGCTAGCAACCGGTGAACGGCCCGTCCAAGCATCATGAGATCCATGGTTTTCTGCACCACCTGCCGGCATTCGGCAGCCGAGACGAGGGGGCCAGACGGGCGCAGCGGCGGCGAGACCCTGATTGCCCACATGCGGCAAGTGCTGCGCGACAAGGGCAGGGCGGATGTTACCATCGAGACCCAGGCCTGCCTGTGGAACTGCACGCGCCATTGCAGCGTGATCCTGCGCGACGATCACCGCATCAGCTATGTGACCGGGGGCCACGCGCCGGAGCGGGCTCAGGCGGAGGCCATTCTCGCCTGGTTCGATCTCCATGGTGCAACAGAAACAGGCGAAGTGCCGTTCCGGGCCTGGCCCGATCGCATGCGCGGCCATTTCATCGCCCGCATTCCGCCGGTGAAGCGGTGAACCGCATGACCTTCATTCTGGGCGGCGCGCGTTCGGGCAAGAGCCGCTACGCCGAGGCGCTGGCGCGGAAACACAAGGGACCCAGGATCTATATCGCCACGGCACAGGCAATCGATGCGGAGATGCGCGAGCGCATCGCCATGCACCGGGGCAGGCGGGATGGAGCCTGGGTGACGCGCGAAGCGCCGCTCGATCTGGTGGGCGCGTTGGCCGAAGCCAAGACCGGTTTCGTCCTCATCGACTGCATGACCGTGTGGATCGGCAATCTCATGCATCACGGCCGCGACGTGCGGTCGGAAGTGGCGGCGCTGTGCGAGGCGCTGAAAAAGAGCAAGGCGCGGGTGGTCATCGTCTCCAATGAAGTGGGCATGAGCATCGTGCCGGAAAATGCCATGGCGCGCGCCTTCCGCGACGAACAGGGTTTCGCCAATCAACGCATCGCCGAAATCGCCGGCGAGGCGGTGTTCATCGCCGCCGGATTGCCTATCACGCTCAAAAAAGGATCGCGCCGGCCAGTGCCAAAGCACAGAGCAAGGAAAGCGCGCGGCCGTAAAGCCTGAGGCCGCGGCGAATGTCGTCGCGGGTCAGTTCGGCGCGGCCCTCACCCATGGCGGCAAGATCGACGATCCGGCCGCCATAGCTGCGCGGGCCGCCGAGTTGCACTCCCAGGGCGCCGGCAAGGGCTGATTCCGGCCAGCCGGCATTGGGTGAAACATGATTGCGGGCGTAACACCACATGGCGCGGAGCGCCGCCTTGCCGCTTTCTTGCGAGTCGAAGGCTGCAGCACCGGCTAACAGCAGTCCCGACAGGCGCGAGGCGGGAAGATTGACCAGATCGTCGAACCGCGCCGCGGCCCAGCCAAAATGTAGGTAGTGCCGCGATTTGTGGCCGATCATCGAGTCCGCCGTGTTGACGGCCTTGTAGACAACGAGCCCCGGCAGGCCGAGGAGCGCATAGTAGAAGGCGGGAGCGACGATGCCGTCGGAGAAATTCTCGGCCAGGCTTTCGAGTGCGGCGCGGGCAACGCCCGATTCATCAAGTTCCGCCGGATCGCGCCCGACGATGTGGGCAACCGCACCGCGCCCCTCGCCGAGCGAGCGGTTAAGACCTCTGGCGACGGCCTCGACATGCTGGCGCAGGGAATGCTGGGCAATGAAGGCGGTGGCGAGAAGCGCTTCGACGATCCAGCCCATGCGCAGCTCGGCAAGCGCCATGCTGGCGAGCCAGGCCGAGATGAATGATGCGGCAATCAGGACGAGAAGGGCGAGTACGCCCAGCGCCTTACCCTCGGCCGGCTCCGCGTCGGCCGCATTGAGGCGGGCATCGAGTACGGTCATGAGCCTGCCCATCCATTCGACCGGATGCCCGATCCTTTCATGGATGGATTTGGGAAAGCCGATCCAGCGCTCGACGATGAGTGCCAGTGCGGTGCCGCCAAAGGCTGGAAAAGGCCACATCAGACGGGACCGGCAAATGCCAGAATGCGGTCGAGATCGAGATGGCTTTCGAGATGGGCGGCGAGCTCATCCAATGTCCGCTCGATTTCGACATTGAAAGCGAAGTCGCCGGCTTCGACGCCGAGTGCTGCAAGGAAGTTGCGGCGGAACTGGTCGCCGGCGAAACAGCCATGGATATAGGTGCCGATCACCCGGCCATCGGCGCTGATGGCGCCGTCGGGCTCCGCGCCGATCAAGGCAAAGGGCCGGGCGCAATCGGGACCGGTGGTTTGGCCCAAGTGAATTTCATAGCCGGCGATCGGCGCGCCGCTTGGCGCATGGGTGGCATTGACACGGGTCAATGTCTTGTCGGGGAGAAGCGTCGTCTCGACGTCCAGCAAGCCCAGTGCCTCGACCGAGCCTGCCTGTCCCTCGAGACCCTCGGGATCGTGAATGCGCCGGCCCAGCATCTGGAAGCCGCCACACAGGCCCAGAACATGGCCGCCGCGGCGCACATGGGCCGCAAGGTCGATGTCCCAGCCTTGGGCGCGGAGCGCCGCGAGATCGGCAATGGTGGATTTCGAACCGGGGACGATGACCAGCCGCGTATCGCCGGGAATTGCCTCGCCCGGCCCGATGAACTGAACCGCGACGCCGAGTTCCAGCCGCAAGGGGTCGAGATCGTCGAAATTGGCGATGCGCGGCAGCCGCAAAACACAAATTCTGCAATCGCCAGAGTTGCTTGCGAGGATTTGCTCCAATGCCACTGCATCTTCGGCCGGAAGCCTGGTGGCCGCCGGGAAATACGGGACGATACCGAGGCAAGGAGCGGAAGTTTCGACTTCGAGAAAAGTCCGCCCTTCAACAAAGAGTGCGGGATCGCCGTGGAACTTATTGATTATAAATCCCTTTAATCTCTTTCGATCCTCCGGTACCAGGACCGCGAAGGTGCCGATGATCGCGGCAATGACGCCGCCGCGGTGAATGTCGCCGACCAGCAAAGCCGGGATATCGGCGGCGGCGGCAAAGCCCATATTGGCGAGGTCGCCATCGCGGAGATTGGTTTCCGCCGGACTGCCGGCACCTTCGATGATGATCAGATCGGCTTCGCCCGCAAGTTTCCGGAAGCTGTCGAGAATGGTGGGCAGGAACTGACCGCGATTGGCAAAATAATCGCGCGCCGTCATGGTGGCGTGGCGGCGGCCCTGGACAATCACCTGGGCGCCGCGCTCGGTCTCGGGCTTAAGCAGGAGCGGGTTCATGTGAACCGTCGGATCGATCCGTGCGGCGCGGGCCTGCAGCGCTTGGGCACGGCCGATCTCGCCGCCATCGGCGGTGACGGCGGCGTTGTTCGACATGTTCTGCGGCTTGAACGGCATGACCCGCAGGCCGCGATTGGCAAAGGCGCGGCAGAGCCCGGCGGCGATCAGCGACTTGCCGACATCGGATCCGGTGCCCATCAGCATGATGGCGCGGGCCGTCATGGCGCCTCGCAGATCACATGGGCATAGGAGCCCATGTTTTTGCCACGGCGGAGACCGATGGCGCCCAGATCGCTGCCCGCGGCATCACTGGCGGCAAAGAGGCGGTCGGCGGTGCCTTCCGCCGCTATGGTCGAATAGTGAAACTCGTGTCCGCGCAGGATCGCGGTCCACGGCGCGCCGGGAAGCGGCTTCAGTTGGCGATAGCCGAGGCTGAGCTTGCGGGTGGCGAAGCTGGTGGTCAGGGGCAGGAGGCCGGCCATGGCGTGGGCATTGCCATCCTTGTCGATCAGGCCTTCGCCCAGCACCATGAAGCCGCCGCATTCGCCATAGATCGGCCCCTGTGCCGACCGGAGTCCGGCCAGAAAGGCGGAATTGGCCGCAAGCCTGCCGGCATGAAGTTCGGGATAGCCGCCGGGCAGGAAGATGGCGTCGGCATCGGGCGGCGGCGCTTCATCGGCCAGCGGCGAAAAGGGCAGGATTTCGGCCCCGGCCTCTTGCCAGCCATGCAGCAGATGCGGATAGGCGAAGGCGAAGGCCTCGTCGCGGGCCACGGCAAGGCGCTGCCCCAAAGGCGGCAGGAAGCCGCGAATCACTGAAACGTCAGGGACTTGGGCAGCAATGGTTAACAATTGGTTAAGATTTGTTCCACGTGCAACCGCTGATGCAGCGGTTTCGATGAAGTTCTCAAGCTCTTGATGTTCCTCAGCTTGTACCAGTCCGAGGTGGCGGGAGGGGAGTGCGAGTGAGTCATTGCGCCGCAGGGCGCCGATCACCTGGCGCCCTAGCGCATGGCGCAGGATTGCCTCATGGCGGTCACTGGCGACCCGGTTGATTATGACGCCCGCCAGTTTCACGGCCGGGCGGAAGGTGGCAAAGCCGTGGACGAGGGCGGCGATGGATTGGGATTGGTGGCCTGCATCGACGACGAGCAGGACGGGCAGGCCCAAATCCTCGGCAAGATCGGCGGTCGAGCCGCGCGCTCCTTCAGGGCCGTCGAACAGGCCCATGACTCCCTCGATGATGATGAGATCGGAACCCTGCGCAAGGGCAGCGAGAAGGGCTGTGATGTAGGATCGGCCCATAGCCCAGGGATCGAGATTGAAGCAAAGCCGGCCGCTGGCGGCCTCGTGGAACCGTGGATCGATATAGTCGGGCCCCACCTTGGCGGAAGAGACGCGGATGCCCCGGTTGCGCAGGGCGCGCAGCAGGCCGAGTGTCACCAATGTCTTGCCGCTGCCGGAGGCGGGCGCGGCAATGACCACGGCTTTAGCCAATCGGGTTCTCCCGCAGCGCACCCTTGTACCAATCGAGCATGTCGCGCCAGTCGGCGGCATGGCCGACGACGACGATGGCAGGAGTGGGCGGATCCTTGGCGGCAACGTATGACCCCGCCTCGGCCAGCGTCGTTGCCTGCACGAGCTGGTGCGGCAGCGAGGCATTGGAAACGATGGTGACGGGCTCCCCGGCCGGCCGGCCGGCGGCCATCAGGGCCGCCGCGATGTCGCCCAGGCTTTTGACCGCCATATACATGACGAGGACCGGCGAGGCCGCCGCGACCGCCTGCCAGTTCACATTGGCGGGCATCTTGCCGGTGGCGTCGTGGCCGGTGAGGAACATGATGGAATGGTTGGTATCGCGGTGGGTGGCGGGCATGCCGGCATAGGCGAGGCCGCCGACCCCCGCGGTGATGCCAGGCACGATGCGGAAGGGAATGCCGGCCCTGGCGAGGTGCTGGCTCTCCTCGCCGCCGCGGCCGAACATGAAGGGATCGCCGCCCTTCAAGCGGAGGACGCGCTTGCCGGCCTTGGCCAGCTCGATGAGGCGGAGCGAAATATCGCGCTGGACGGGCGAAGGCTTGCCGCCGCGCTTCCCGGCATATTCGAGTTCGGCGCCGAGCCTAACCCAGCGCAACATTTTGGGATTGACGAGGGCGTCATAGACGACCACGTCACAGGTCTGCATGGCATGATAGCAGAGGAGCGACATCAATCCGGGCGCGCCGGGGCCAGCGCCCACCAGCCACACCCAGCCCGGCTCGAAGGCCGGGAAGGGTTCGGCATCGAGGCGGGCAAAGCCGGTCGTTGTGGATTTCGCCTCCACCCAGTGCTCCACCGTTTTTGTTGGTTCGCGGCTCATGGCCCTCTTATACAATCGGGCCATGCGAAGTGAGAAGCCCGAGGGTGAATTAAGGCGCGGCTGGACGACTGGTGCATGTGCGGCAGCGGCAACCAAGGCAGCTTACACGGCATTGCTGACCGGCCGCTTTCCCGATCCGGTGACGATCACCCTGCCGAAGGGCGAAAAGCCCGCCTTTGCGCTGGCCCTTGAAGGCAAGGGCGAAGGCTGGGCCCAGGCTGGCATCGTCAAGGATGCGGGCGACGATCCGGACGTAACGCACGGCTGCACGGTGATCGCCACGGTGCGGCGGAAGGGCAAGGGCGTCACGTTCAAGGCGGGGCCGGGAGTGGGCACGGTCACCAAACCGGGCCTGCCCATTCCACCGGGAGAACCGGCCATCAATCCGGTGCCGCGCCGGATGATGCAGGAGGCGATCGCCGAATTGGGCGGCGGCGATGTCGAAATTGAAATTTCGATTCCGGGCGGCGAGGCCCTGACGCAGAAGACCTGGAACCCGCGGCTCGGCATTTTGGGCGGCCTGTCGATCCTTGGCACCACCGGCATCGTCAAGCCTTTCTCCTGTGCGGCCTGGATCGCCTCCATCCATCGCGGCGTCGATGTCGCCCGCGCCACCGGCCTCAGGCATCTGGCGGGCTGTACCGGCTCGACCTCGGAAGATGCGGTCCGGGCGCATTACGGCCTGCCGCTCGAGGCGATGATAGACATGGGCGATTTCGCCGGGGGTTTGCTCAAATATCTGCGCCAGCATCCAGTCGAGCGCATCACCATCGGCGGCGGTTTTGGCAAGCTGGTGAAACTGGCGCAAGGCGCCCTCGATTTGCATTCGGGGCGAAGCCAGGTGGACATGGAGTGGCTGGCGGCGCTGTTGCCGGAACTGCCGCGTGAAAAAATCCTTGCGGCGAACACGGCGCAGCAGGTTCTGGAGATGGCGGCGGGATTGGATCTCGCAATGCGCGTGGCGGCGGCGGCGCTCGCAACGGCGCGCGATGTGCTGCGGGGCGCGGAGGTCAAGCCGGATATCGTGATCGTGTCGCGCGGCGGCGGGATCATCGGCCATGCCGGGTGAGCGCATTCTGATCCTCGGCGGCACGGCGGAAGCGCGCGATCTCGCCAACCGGCTGGCCGATGCCGGACACGGGGTCGTCACGTCGCTGGCCGGGGTCACGCAAGCGCCGCAACTGCCGAAGGGCGAGGTCAGGCGCGGCGGTTTCGGCGGGTCTGAGGGTCTTGCCGCCTATCTGCGGCCTGGCGGGTTCTCCGCAGTAGTCGATGCGACCCATCCCTTCGCGGTGCAAATCTCGCGTCATGCCGCCGCCGCGGCGAAGGCATGCGGCCTGCCACTCTACCGGCTCGAACGCCCGGCCTGGGTGGCGGATGCGGGAGACCGGTGGATCGGTGTTGCGAGCATTGCGGCGGCCGTGGCGGCGCTGCCCAAGGGCGCGCGCGTGTTTCTGACCGTCGGCCGCAAGGAGGTTGTTCCTTTTCTGGCGCGCGCCGATCTCACAGGCATCATGCGCATGATCGAAGCACCGGAGGACGTGCCGCCGCCTCAGTGGCGCCTCATTCTGGCGCGCCCGCCCTTCGCAGTCGCCGGCGAAAGAGAATTGATGACCCAGAATCGCATCACCCATGTGGTGAGCAAGAATGCCGGTGGCGAGGCGACCCGCGCCAAGCTTCTTGCCGCGCGTGAAATAAAGATTCCCGTGGTCATGGTCGAAAGGCCGGAAAAACCGGCGCCGCTCAGCCTTTCGAGCGTGGACGAGGCACTCCGGCTGCTTTCTCCTTGACCCCTCCCACGTTTCCGGCTTGTCTAAAGGAAGCGGGGTGAGCAAGACAAGAAGAACACCCCCAGGGAGTAACGAAAGCTAACATCGGCTGGGCTCCAGGAACGATTTCGCAGTCCGGAGCGGCCGCACAATTCAGAAAGTAGGTAGATGATGAAACGCAAAGTTCTCGCATGGGCGCTTGGCGCCGCGGCCAGTGTGCTGGCCACCACCGCCGCAACCGCCGGTACCCTCGACGACGTCAAGACCAAGGGCTTCCTGCAATGCGGCGTGAACACGAGTCTGATCGGGTTCGCTTTTCCGGATGAGCAAAACAACTGGACCGGCATGGATGTCGATTTCTGCCGCGCCGTTGCCGCGGCCATCTTCAACGATCCCAGCAAGGTGAAGTTCACGCCGCTGACCGCAAAGGAAAGATTCACGGCGCTGCAATCGGGGGAAATCGATCTCTTATCGCGCAATACCACCTGGACGATGACGCGCGATACCTCGCTCGGCCTCAAGTTCGCCGGGGTGATGTATTACGATGGCCAAGGCTTCATGGTGCGCAAATCGCTAGGCGTCGACTCGGCCCTCAAGCTTTCGGGCGCGGCCGTCTGCGTGCAGACCGGCACCACGACAGAACTCAATCTCGCCGACTACTTCAAGGCGAACAAGATGGACTACAAGGTCGTCGCCTTTGAAAAGGAACAGGAAGTTCTCGGTGCCTACGAAGACGGGCGCTGCGATGTCTATACCACCGACCAGTCGGGCGTTTACGCCCAGCGCCTGAAACTTGCCAATCCGGACGATCATGTGGTTCTGCCCGAGATCATCTCGAAGGAACCGCTGGGTCCCGTGGTGCGCCAGGGCGACGATGCCTGGTTCAACGTGGTCAAGTGGACCTACTACGCCCTGCTGATCACCGAAGAATTGGGCGTCACTTCGGCCAATGTCGACGAGATGAAGGCCTCGACCAATCCGGAAATCCAGCGCTTGCTCGGCGTGAAGAATGCCGACGGCACGGCCGCCGGCTTCGGCACCGGTATTGGCCTTTCGGAAGAGTGGGTGGTGCAGATCGTCAAAGCTGTCGGCAATTACGGCGAAATCTTTGAACGCAATGTGGGCACCAGTACGCCTCTGAAGATCGCGCGTGGCAAGAATGCCCTTTGGAACAACGGCGGACTGCAATATGCCCCGCCGATCCGCTGATTGAACTCAACGGGGGTCCGGCCAGGCGCCGGGCTCCCATCTGTTTTCCGTCAATCAAGACCGGAAAACCGGCAGATGAAGGGGAGGAAGGCGCCCACGCGCCTAGGGGGCAAGGGTGATGACCGCCGCAAGTGATGCTTATGAGCGTCCAAAGGTCTCGTTCTGGAACAATCCCAAGGTCCGTTCGAACGCCGTGCAGTTATTCATGCTGCTGGTCATCGGGTTCTTTGCCTATGAGATCGTTCACAACACGATCGTCAATCTCACCAAACGCAACATTGCCACGGGGTTTGAGTTCCTCAAAAAGTCCGCCGGCTTCGATATCATCCAGTCGCTGGTCGAGTATTCGAGTGAATCGAGTTACGGCCAGGCCCTGATCGCGGGGTTTCTGAATACGCTGCTGGTCGCGGCCATTGGCATCTTGTTCGCCACTCTTCTCGGGTTTTTCGCCGGTATCATGCGGTTGTCGAAAAACTGGCTGGTGGCCAGGCTCGCGACACTTTACATCGAAGCGATACGCAATGTGCCACTGCTGCTGCAGATGTTCGTCTGGTATGGCGCGGTGCTGAAGCCGCTGCCGGGTCCGAAGCAGGCCATCAATATCGGCGACATGTTCTTCCTGTCGAACCGCGGCCTCAACATGCCGAACACGATTTATGGCGAGGGCGCCTGGTGGGGACTCGCCGGATTGATAGTCGCGATCGTTGGCGCGATTGTCCTGCGCGGCTGGGCGCGCAAGCGGCAGGCCGCGACCGGGCAGCCGTTCCCCTATATCCTGGCAGGAATCGCAATGGTGTTGCTGCTGCCGGTTCTCGGCCTTCTGCTCGCCGGCTGGCCGATCACTTTTGATTATCCGGTTCTTGGCGGCTTCAACTTCAGCGGCGGCACCACCATCATTCCTGAATTCATCGCACTGCTGTTGGCGCTGAGCATCTACACGGGGACTTTCATCGCCGAAATCGTGCGGGCCGGCATCCAGTCGGTAAGCCACGGCCAGACCGAAGCGGCGCATGCCCTGGGGCTGCGGAGGGGAACCACAACCCGGCTGGTGGTCATGCCGCAGGCCATGCGAGTGATCATTCCGCCGCTCGCCAGCCAGTATCTGAACCTGACCAAGAACTCCTCCCTGGCGGTTGCGATCGGCTATCCCGATCTGGTGGCGACCGGCGGTACGGTCTTGAACCAGACCGGACAGGCGATCGAGATCGTGACGATCTGGATGATCGTTTATCTTAGCCTCAGTCTGTCGACCTCGGGCTTCATGAACTGGTTCAACGCCCGCATGCGCCTTGTGGAACGCTGAGACGATGACCAGCAGGCCCGAAACACCTTTCTATCTGCGCACCGAAGAGGCGCCGCGGCTGCCGCCGCCGATCACCATGGTCGGTGTGCAGGGCTGGCTCATCGCCAATCTTTTTTCCAGCATAGGCAACGCTATTCTGTCCGTCATCGCCGGCGCATTCCTGCTGTGGATCGGCTGGGGGATATTCGACTGGGCTCTGTTGCATGCCGTGTGGACCGGCCAAGACCGCGAAGTTTGCGCGGTCGAGGGCGCGGGCGCGTGCTGGCCCTTCGTCGGGGTAAAATTCTTGCAATGGATCTATGGATTTTACCCCATCGATCAGCGCTGGCGGGTCAACATCTGTTTCACTCTCGGTGCCGCAGCGCTGGTTCCAATGCTCATGCCCACGGCGCCCTATAAAAAGTGGAATGCCCTGATTCTGCTGATCGGCTATCCGCTGGTCACGCTCATCCTGCTGACCGGCGGCCATTTCCCGATGTCGCCGGCGGCGTTTCTCAGTGCGTTCATTGTGCTGGCCCTTGCCGCGGCCTTTCTGCCGCTTATAGCCTTCGGCATTGAAGAGGGAATCCAGCGCAACCGCATCGGTCTTGGGCTGGCGGCAATCGGCGTTTTGGCCTGGCTTGCGTCCTTTGTGATCGATTTCGGCGTTGTGCAAACCGCACTTGGCAGTCTTCCATCGGGCAGTATCGCGACGGCCGCTTGCATCGGGGTAGCCGGTGCCATCGGAGTGGTTCAGCTGCTCGGCGTGAAGGATTCAGGCGCGCGCGCGGCATTGCGCAATTGGCTGATCGGCGCTGCGGTCATTCTCGGTTTCATGTTGATCATGAAAGTCGATTTCGGCCTTGAGTCGGTCGAGACATCGCAATGGGGCGGACTACTGGTGACCCTGGTTGTCGCCATTACCGGCATAGTGGCTTCCCTGCCGCTTGGCATCCTGCTCGCCCTCGGACGACGCTCGAACATGCCGATCGTCAAGCTGTGCTCGGTGGTGTTCATCGAGGTCTGGCGCGGCGTGCCGCTGATCACGGTGTTGTTCATGGGGAGCGTGATGCTGCCGCTGTTCCTGCCCGAGGGCGTCAATTTCGACAAGCTGTTGCGGGCGCTGATCGTCACCGCGCTGTTTTCGTCCGCCTACATGGCGGAGGTGGTGCGCGGCGGTCTGCAGGCAATCCCGAAGGGACAGTTCGAGGCGGCACAGGCGCTCGGACTTTCGTTCTGGAAAATGATGAATCTCATCGTTCTGCCGCAAGCCCTGAAAATTGTCATCCCCGGTATCGTTAACAGTTTCATCAGCCTGTTCAAGGACACCACGCTGGTTTCGATCATCGGCCTGTACGATGTCCTGAACATCGTGATCACGACCTCGGGCGACGCCAAGTGGGCCTCGCCGCAAACCGGACCCACGGCCTATTTCGCTGCTGCGCTGATGTTCTGGATTTTCTGCTTCAGCATGTCGCGCTATTCGATCTTCGTCGAGCGCCGCCTGCAGACCGATCACAAGAAGTGAGGCGATCCCATGGTTGAAACGGCAAGAATTCCGGAGCCCGGCGACGAGGCCGCCATCCAGATTTCCGGCGTGAACAAGTGGTTCGGCGAGTTCCAGGCGCTGCGCGACATCAACCTCACCGTCTACAAGGGCGAGCGCATCGTCATCTGCGGGCCGTCGGGTTCAGGCAAATCGACGCTGATCCGTTGCATCAACCGGCTGGAGGAGCACCAGAAGGGGCAGATTTTCGTCGACGGCATCGAGCTCACCAACGACCTCAAGAAGATCGACGAAATCCGCCGCGAAGTCGGCATGGTGTTCCAGCATTTCAACCTGTTTCCGCATCTGACGGTTCTGGAGAACCTGACACTCGCGCCGATCTGGGTGCGCAAGACGCCGAAAAAGGAGGCCGAGGAACTGGCCATGAAATATCTCGACCGCGTGCGCATTCCCGAGCAGGCGCTGAAATATCCGGGCCAGCTTTCGGGCGGCCAGCAGCAGCGCGTGGCGATCGCCCGCTCGCTGTGCATGAACCCCAAGATCATGCTGTTCGACGAGCCCACTTCGGCGCTCGATCCGGAAATGATCAAGGAGGTGCTGGAGGTGATGGTCGATCTCGCCCAGTCGGGCATGACCATGCTGTGCGTCACCCACGAGATGGGCTTCGCGCGCCAAGTGGCCGACCGGGTCATTTTCATGGACCAGGGCCAGATCGTCGAACAGAACTCGCCGGCCGAGTTCTTCAAGAACCCGAAGAGCGAGCGGACCAAGCTGTTCCTCAGCCAAATCTTGCACTGAGCCTGTTTCCCTTGCCGATTGGACAATGGCCGAAAAACCGGGCTATGTTTCATATGGGCCTACCGGACGCCATGGCGCCGGTGAAAATCTGCAGGATGCGGCAATTCATTCGGGAGGGTCAGGTGAACGGATTGTCCATTCCATCATTGTCACTGGCAGCGCTATTGGCCGCCGCATCGCCGGTCTTGGCCGCCGATCCCGGCACGCCGCCGCAGGGCGTCCAGTCCAATTCCCAATTCGCCGCGAGCTACAGAACGTTCGCCGTGAGCAATGTCTCGGCGACGACGCAGAAGGTCAGTTGCTACACGCCGCAGATCGAATATTTCGATGGGCTGGGACCGGCCCAGGGATATCTCGACGGCGGCATGTCGCTGTGCAACGGCAAAGCCACGACCGGCGAGGATTTGGGGCCCTATCCGACGCAGGATGTCGTCAACCGGCCGATGCGGGTCAAGGACAAGTCCGAGTCCGATATCCGCATCGATCCGACCAATTCGAGGCACCTGATCGGACAGGCCAAATGGGCCGTCAACGGCGAGGGCTACAACCATCTGCTGGGATTTTATGAATCCTTCGATGGCGGCAAGACCTGGCCGGTGCAGGGCCATGTTCCCGGCTATGAAGGCTGGACCGACAATACCGATCCCATCGGGGCCTTCGACCCGTGGGGCAATTTCTACTCGCTGGTGCTGCCCTATCAGTTCTATTACGACAAGTTCGGCTTCAAGAAATACGACAACGGCTCGAACCAGACCAACCCAACGGTTCCGCCGGAGGCGGTCGCCATGGCGGTCCATCCGGCCGGGACTTTGCCGGGCAAGACCCGCGCGGCGAGCTGGATCACCACGCATAACGGTCAGCCCGACTATCTGATGACGGCTTCCAACGCCGACACCAATGTTCCGGACAAGCAGTGGCTCACCATCGACACCAATCCGGCGAGCCCCCACTATGGCCGCGTCTATGCCATGTGGACGCTGTTCGTTCTTAATCCGGCGGTGATCTACGAGTCGCATGCCGATGCGAAGCCCGACGGCACCCATACCGACTGGTCAAAGCCGCAGATCCTGCCGACGGTCTCCGGCAAACGGTGGGACAGCTACATGCTGCCGCATGTGACTCCCGACGGCACGGTGTGGACGACGACGACGCTCAATCCGCAGAAGCAGGATTTCTCTCATGCCGATGTCTCGCTGATCTGGTCGAAGGACGGTGGCGCCACCTGGCAGGGGCCGCTGCCGGTGGTCAAGGGCATCAATGTTCCGACCTTCAAGAACACGACGTTCCGCGAAGGCATCGTCAATACGTTTGCCGTGGGCCCGGTCAAGACCGGCGATCACTATCCGCTTTACGTCTCATACGAGGACGGCACGTCGGGGCTGTCCAATCTCTACCTGACGGCTTCCTACACCGGCGGCAAGACCTGGACGCCACCCATTCTCGTCAACGACAACCCGATCGGCACGGAAGCGATGCAGCCCAATCTCGACGTGGCGCCGAACGGCACCGTCGGTGTCGCCTTCTACGACCGGCGCTTGCGCTGTCCGGCCGTGGGCAGCGCCGAGGCGGCGGGCTCCGGTGTCGCCCATGATCCGGGCACGGCCGCCTCGCGCGGTACGCCCTGGGACCGCGAGAATTATTGCGTCAACACGGCGATCCAGTTCTACAAGCCGGACCTGACGCCGATCGGCCATAATATCAGGCTGTCCCAGCATACCTGGGATCCGCAACTGTCGGCGTTGCATCCGAGCTGCTTCTGCACATCGGGAACTTTCATCGGCGACTACTTCGGCATCGATTCCGCAGCGGGCAAAACCTATGTGACGTCGGTTTCGACATTCAATTACGCCGGCGAGAACCCGTTCTTCCACCAGGAGCAGGTGGTGGCCAGGATCGCAACGCCGCAATAGCGCGGAAACGGCAGTTGCGCGTGA
>JANMQB010000534.1:0-2268 GCA_031370155.1 Hyphomicrobiales bacterium
CCGTAACTGTGACCCCAACCACCCGGGCCCGCCCGGCGCCCATCCGTGGGCTACGGCGCCGTTAAACTGTAAAAATCGGTCGAACGTGGGGCCATTCGGGGGTTTTTCCCGCTAATCCGCCGCGCCGCCGGACCGGACCCGCCAGCGCTCCGATCACATGCCGATTTTATGGTTAAGTTTGGGTTACAGAGCTCGATTGCGGCAAGAGCGCCATGGCCTTGGCCATGTCCCTGGGCATCCTGCGGGGCCGGCCTTGCGCGTCCACCAGAGCGACCGTAACCCGCGCCGCGAACAGGCTGTCGCCGCCGCACCGCACCTTCTGCTCCAGCTCCATGCGCGCCCCCGCCATCTCCACGAAGCGGGTCTCGACTTCGAGGAGATCGTCGATGCGGGCGGGTTTCAGGAACTCGCACGCCATGCGGCGGACGACGAAACCCATGCCGCCCTGGGTTTGATGGATGCCGAGAATCCGCAGACAGTCGGAGCGGCCGCGCTCGCAGAATTTGAGATAATTGGCGTGATAGACGGCGCCCGAGAAATCCGTGTCCTCGTAATAGACGCGGATGGGCAACACATGGCGACCGCTATCGACGCGGCCCGCCAGATCGGGCCAGGCCTCAGACATCGTGGTCGCCGAGCGGCAGCAACCCTTGCGTGATTTCCGGCCGTTGCGGCACGGCAAGTCCCAAATGCTTGAAAGCATGCGGCGTCAACAGCCGCCCGCGCGGCGTTCGGTTGAGGAAGCCGAGCTGCAGCAGATAGGGCTCGACGATGTCCTCGATTGCATCGCGCGCTTCCGAAAGCGACGCGGCGATGGTGTCGATGCCCACCGGCCCGCCGCCGAAGTTGACCGCGATGCAGGAGAGATAGCGGTGGTCGAGCCCATCGAGGCCGCGCGTGTCGACATCGAGTTCACGCAGTGCCCTGTCCGCCGCCTGCCGGTCGATTGCCACGGCGCCGGCCACTGCCGCGAAGTCGCGCACCCGGCGCAGCAGCCTGCCGGCGATGCGCGGCGTGCCGCGCGAACGCTTGGCGATTTCGCGTGCTCCATCCTCGGAGACGGCAACCTGCATAACCCGCGCGCCGCGCCGCACGATGTCGAGAAGTTCTTCCTCGTTGTAGAATTCGAGCCGCACCGGAATGCCGAAACGGTCGCGTAAGGGCGTGGTGAGAAGCCCGGTTCGCGTGGTGGCGCCGATGAGCGTGAACCTGGCGAGATCGATCCGGACCGAGCGCGCCGCCGGACCTTCGCCGATGATCAGGTCGAGCTGGAAATCCTCCATCGCCGGATAGAGAATTTCCTCAACCGCCGGATTGAGCCGGTGGATTTCATCGATGAACAAGACATCGCGGTCTTCGAGATTGGTGTGGAGTGCCGCGAGATCGCCGGCCTTGGCGATGACCGGGCCGGAGGTTCCCCGGAAATTGACGCCGAGCTCGCGCGCCATGATCTGCGCCAGCGTCGTCTTGCCGAGGCCGGGGGGGCCTGCGAACAGCACATGGTCCAGCGCCTCGCCGCGCCCCTTCGCCGCCTCGATGAAGACCCGCAGATTCTGCTTGACCTTGGCCTGGCCGATGAAATCTTCAAGCCGCTGCGGCCGCAGATGCGTGTCGATCGCATCCTCGGGCTTTCCGTCGCGGTCGATGAGACGGCCGTTCATGCTAGCGCCAACTCCTTCAGCGCCAGGCGGATCAGTTTCTCCGTCGGCTGATCTTCGCCCGCCTTTTTCATCGCCGCGGCGACCGCCGTACCGGCCTGCACTTGCCCGTAACCCAAATTGACCAGTGCCGAGACCGCATCTGACGCGGCAGTCGGCCGCGGCGCATCGAGATCAGCCTGCAGCCGCGCCAGTGCCGCATCGGCGGGCGCGAAGGCCGGCGCCTTGTCCTTGAGTTCGAGCACAATGCGCTCGGCGAGCTTCTTGCCCACGCCCTGGGCGCGGCCGATCATCGCCTTGTCCTGCAGCGCTATGGCACTGGCGATGTCATGGGCGGACAGCGTGGAGAGAATGGCGAGCGCCACCTTGGTGCCCACACCCTGCACCGTCTGCAACAGCCGGAACCACTCGCGCTCCAGGGTCGAGGCAAAGCCTACGAGCCGGATCATGTCCTCGCTCACCAGCATTTCCGTGTGCACTTCGGCGAATTCACCAACCGGCGGCAGAGCGGCCAGCGTCTTGGCCGAACAGTAGACGTGATAGCCGACGCCGCCCACATCGACGAGCGCCCAATCGGCGCCGTAGGCATCGATCCTGCCCTTGAGCTTGC
>JANMQB010000297.1:0-5220 GCA_031370155.1 Hyphomicrobiales bacterium
GTAAAAGGCCGTCGCATAGCGCTCCAGCGTATGCGCCGCGCCGAAGAAATGGCCGCCGGGGCCCACTTCCTTCATGGCATCGAGCGCCATCGTGTCGTCGCTCACCTCGATCGGCTTCAGGAATTCCATCACCATCTGCAAAAGATCGGCGTCGAGTGCGAATTTTTCATAAGAGGCCACAAGGCCCCCTTCCAGCCAGCCAGCCGCATGCTGGATGACATTGCCGCCGCCCATAATGGCGCCCCACAGCGAGAACACGGTTTCATATGCCGCCTGGGCGTCAACGCTGTTGGCGGCATTGGTGCTCGAAGTGCGGTAGGGCAGCTGGTAGTGGCGCGCCAGTTGCCCGCCGGCGATGCAGGCCTTCATGTATTCCGGCGTGCCGAAGGCGGGAGCGCCCGATTTCATGTCGACATTCGAAGTGAAGCCGCCATAGACGAAGGGCGCGCCGGGATTGGCGAATTGCGACAGCGTCAGCCCCGCCAGCGCCTCGGCGTTCTGTTCGACAAGCGCGCCCGCGAGAGTGACCGGCGCCATGGCGCCGGCCAGCGTGAAGGGTGTCAAGACGCAGATCTGGTTGAGACGCGCCATCTCGATGATGCCCATGGCCATGGGAGTGTCGAGCTTCAGCGGCGAATTGGTGTTGATCACCGTATAGGCGGAAGGCTCGCGAAGGAATTGCTCCTTGGAGATGCCGCGCGCCAGCCGGGCGATCTCGAGGCTGTCGAACAGCCGATGGCGCCCGGTCGAGATAACGAAGGGCACCTTGTCGGAAAGCCGCGTCTTGTTGCGCATGATGTGGAGATGACGGATCGAGGCATGGACATCGAGGGCGTCGACCGAGCCGCCGCCCGCCGTGTGCACGCAATTGAAGAACTGCGACAGGCGCACGAAGTTGGCATTGTCCTCGAGCGTTCCCGACCTGCGGCCGCGTTCGAGATCGGAGCAATTGGGCGGACCGCCGACTGGCGCGAAGGCGATCCAGTTGCCGCCGATCCTGATGTTGTGGTCCGGGTTGCGGGCGTGAAAGGTGAATTCGGAGGGCGGCGTCTTGAGCGCCTCCGCGACAATGTCGCCGCCAATCCGCACCCGCTCGCCTTCGACGATCGCCCCCGCGCCGGCCAGGATCTGACGCGCCTCCGGAAGCAGGACATCCATGCCGATTTCCTGCAACACGCGCAGCGACTGGCGGTGGATGGTCTCGATGTGATCGGCGGAGAGAATGCGCGCTGGCTCGAGGGTGAGCCGCGGCTGCGACCAGGGCAATTGGACGAGCGGTTGCTGGGCCGCGCTTCTGCGTCTTCCGCGCCGTTCAACATTCATCGAGACGCCTCCGCATATTCGACCGCGATCTTCGCGGCGATGGCAGCATTGTGCTTGACCAACGCGATGTTGGTGGCAAGCGAACGGCCACCGGTGATTTCCGCAAGCCGCGTGAGGAGGAAGGGTGTCACTTCCTTGCCGCTAATTCCGGCGGCGGCGGCCGCGGCGATCGCCGTGTCAATGGCGGGCGCGATTTCGGAAGCGAGGATTTCGAATTCGGCCGGAATCGGATTGGCGACGACGATGCCGCCCCGAAGCTGCATTTCCCATTTGGCGCGCATTACCGCGGCAATCTCCTTCGGAGTTTCGCAGCGCATGGGAACGGCATGACCGCTGAGGCGCGAATAGAAGGCCGGGAATTCGTCGGTTGCAAGCCCGATCACCGGCACGCCGAGGGTTTCCAGCGTCTCGAGCGTCAGGCCGAGATCGAGAATGGCCTTGGCGCCCGCCGTCACAACGGCGATGTTGCTGGTGGCAAGCTCGGTCAAGTCTGCCGAGACATCGAAAGTCTTCGCCGCGCCCCGGTGCACGCCGCCGATGCCGCCGGTGGCGAAGATCTTGATGCCCGCCATGGCGGCAATGCGCATGGTGGCGGCGACCGTCGTGGCGCCATCGAGCATTCGCGCAACGACATAGGGCAAATCGCGGGTCGAGACCTTGCGGATGGTGGCACCTTCGCGCCCTACAAATTCAAGCTCGGCACCGGTGAGTCCCACTCTCGCGCCGCCACCGAGAATAGCGATGGTGGCCGGAACGGCGCCGTTCCCGCGGACGATGTCCTCGACTTCGCGCGCCGTCGCGACATTCTGCGGATAGGGCATGCCATGGGCGATGATGGTCGATTCAAGCGCGACGACCGGCCGCCCGGCTCTCAGCGCGGCGGCAACTTCATCGGACTGGTGATGCTCGAAGGGCAAGCACTGCTCCACTATGGAATTCCGGCGAGGGAAAAGAGGCTAACACGGTTCAGGCCCGGCGAAACAGACGCGGCCGACGCGATCTTGATCGCCGCCGCCGCCTGGCCCAGCCTGGCCGACCAGACGAGGTCATATCCTTCCAGAAATCCGCAAATGAGGCCCGCCACCGCCGCATCGCCCGCCCCGGTGACATCGGCGACATGGTCAATCTCTCTCGCTTCGACGGCAACCGGCACCCCCGTACCGTCCGACACGGTGGCGCCGGCGGCACCGCGATGAACGACGATATTCGCATAGCCCATGGCATGCAGCGCCGCGATGGTACCCGGCTCCTCCACGGTGCCGCCGGTCAGGGCCGCGAATTGATCGGCGTTCGGCGTTATGGCGAAGGCCCGGCCGCCGCGCTTCAGCTGCTTGAGCTTTTGCGACTTCGGAACCGAAACCGGCTCGATCAGCAAGCGAATGCGGTTTTCGTCCGTGAAAGCGAACAACCAGTCGAGGCAGTCGACCGCAAGATTGCAGTCGGCGGCGATCAGGCTCGCGGATTGCAGCCGCATTGCCTGCGCTTCCAGATCGGCCCCAGTCAAGGCTTCGAGGCAGGTCATGCCGGAGATCGCGGCGACAAGCTCGCCCTTGTCGTCGAGCACGGCCAGATAGCTGCCGGAGGCGCCTTCCACGCGCTTGACCATCGCAACATCGACGCCGGCTTGGCGCGTCACATCGAGAATGCGGCGGCCGGCCTGATCGGAACCCACGGCGGAGATCAGCGCGGACTTGACATCGAGGTGTGCCAGGTTGGCCGCGATGTTGCGGGCAACACCGCCGACGGTGGTGACGACACGGCCGGGATTCGAGGTGCGCGGAACGAAGCCGCCGGCGGACCTTCCCTTCACATCCAAATTGGCGCCGCCGATGACAATGACTTCAGGCATCAGAAATCCGTGGGCGCCCCGCCCTCGCGCTTGCGGCGTTCGACGAAGGAATCGAGCTCCTCGCGGATCGCCGGATCGAGGGCGGGCTCTTGATACTCGGCGAGCGCATGCTTGTAGACGGAATTGGCCTTCTGCCAGGCCTCGGGCTTTCCGGCCGCCGCCCACTGCTGATTGTTGCGCCAGTCGGAAATCATCGGCGCGTAGAAGGCGTCAGTGTAGCGCGAAAGCGTATGCGCCGCGCCGAAGAAATGACCGCCGGGGCCTACTTCGCGGATCGCCTCGACGCCGAGTGCGTCCTCGCTCGTCTCGAGCGGCACGAGGAACTCCATCACCATCTGGATCAGATCGCAGTCGAGCACGAATTTCTCGAAGCTGGCGACGAGGCCGCCCTCCAGCCAGCCGGCGCCGTGCATGATCAGATTGCCGCCCCCCATGGTGACGCCCCACAGCGAGAACACGCTTTCATAGGCGGCCTGGGCATCGACCGCATTGGCGGCACAGGTGTTCGAGGTGCGATAGGGCACCTTGTAGCGCCGTGCCAATTGGCCGCCCACGATGCAGGCCTTCATGTATTCCGGCGTGCCGAAGGCGGGGGCGCCCGACTTCATATCGACATTCGAGGTGAAGCCGCCATAGATGAAGGGCGCGCCCTTGCGCACTACCTGGGTAAAGACCATGCCGGCCAAGGCCTCGGCATTCTGCTCGACCAGGGCGCCCGCCACCGTCACCGGGGCCATGGCGCCGGCCAGCGTAAACGGCGTGACACAGACGATCTGATTGCGCGTCGACATCTCGATGATGCCGCGCAGCATCGGCGCGTCGAGCTTCAAGGGCGAATTGGTGTTGACGATGGTGAAGAGCGACGGCTCACGCTCCAGTTGCGCGGCCGGAATGCCGCGGGCGATGCGGGCGATTTCGATGCCGTCGCGGATGCGCTCGAGCCCAAGCGAATAGGCGTGAAATGGCTTGTCGGTGAGGATGACGGCATCGCGCAGCGCCTCGAGATGGCGGATCGAGGCATGCAGATCGACTGGCTCCACCGGATACCCGGAGATGAAGCCGATGCAATTGAAATACTGCGCAAGCTTGAGGAACTTGCGGTAATCGTCATGATTTCCGGTGCGCCGCCCGCCATCCATGTCGGAACTGTTGGGCGGGCTGCCGACGGTGCCGAACAGCATGTGGTTGCCGCCGATTATGGCGTTGTTGGCCGGGTTGCGGGCATGGAAGGTGAATTCCCGCGGCGCGGTCTTGATCAGTTCCTCGACCATGGCGGAATCGAAGCGCACGCGCTCGCCGTCAACGCGGGCACCGGCCTTCTTCAAGTAATCGCGAGCTTCCGGAAGGGTGAAGTCCATGCCGATTTCGGCAAGCACCCTGAGGGAAGCGCGATGAATCGATTCGATTTCGTCGGCCGAGACGATCCGCATCGGCGGGAAGTGACGGACGGTGGCGCGGCGCGGCAATTGCTGGAGCTTGGCCTTGCCGTCGCCGGCGCCGCGTCTCGCGCCCTCACGGCGCACGCGGCGGCCGGTTTCCGGCGATGAGGTTGGAATTGCGGCATCGGTCATGGTCATCATCCTTTTTCGCGATAGGCGTCGAGCGACGGATCGGCGGCCACCTGTTTCACCAGCCAGTCCTCGAAGCGCCTGATCTTGGGTTTCATGCGGTGCTCGGCATTGCAGGCGAAGAGCCAATTGTGACGGTGCGGCACCGGCAGCGGAAAGGGCATGGCAAGCCGTCCGGTCTTGATTTCCTCGGTGGCGAAGGGGCCGATGGTCATGGCAAGGCCGCGGCCCTCGATGGCCGCCTCCTGGGCCAGAATGTAGCTGTCGAAGGCGAGGCGGTCGGAGAGCTTGATGCCCTTGATGCCGGCGGCCGCCAGCCACAGATGCCAGTCCTCTTCCGCCGTGTAGACATAGAGCAGCTTGTGCTTCTTCAAATCCTGCGGAGTGCGCAAGGCATTGGGCCCTTTCAGCAGATCCGGCGAACAGACAGGCGCCAGCAGGGAACGGAACAGCACCCGGTAATAGTGATCGGGCGACCGG
>JANMQB010000299.1:0-13605 GCA_031370155.1 Hyphomicrobiales bacterium
AGCCGCGCGCCGCGACGCCGGCCAGGCGGCTTGCGGCACTGCAGGCCCTCGCCGCCGCCGGCATTCCCACCGTCGCCATGCTGGCGCCGGTCATTCCGGCGGTCAATGACAGCGAGATCGAGGCGATCCTGACCCGCGCCCATGCCGCAGGCGCCCGCGAAGCCGGCTATGTAATGCTGCGCCTGCCGCTGGAAGTGAAAGAGATTTTCCGCGAGTGGCTGGCAAGCGAGATGCCGGATCGCGCCGCCAGGGTGATGTCGCTGGTCAAGTCGGTGCGAGGCGGCAAGGAGAACGATGCGACCTTCGGCCGCCGCATGACCGGCACGGGCCCCTATGCCTGGACCATCGGCCGCCGCTTCGAGATGGCCTGCCGGAGGCTCGGCCTCAATGACACGCGGGTCAAGCTTGCAACCGGGCTTTTCCGAAGGCCCCCGCGGGCCGGCGAACAGTTGACGCTGATCTGAGCCCGTGGCCCATATGGGCCATGGCCGGCAGTGATTCTCTCGCGCCCGATTTCGCCTTCGAACGCGCCGCATTGCGGCGCGGCCTTTCACCGGTGTGCGGCATCGACGAAGCGGGGCGGGGCCCTTGGGCGGGACCGGTGGTGGCGGCCGCCGTCATTCTCGATCCGGACAATATCCCCGAAGGCATTGACGATTCGAAGAAACTCACGGCGGCGCGGCGCGAGGAGCTCTTCGCCGTGATCGGCCAAAGTGCGGTGATCGGCATCGGCATCGCCGCCGTCGCGCGCATTGACCGCGACAATATTCTTGCCGCCACGCTTTGGGCGATGCGTGAAGCGGTGCGCAGGCTGGCAATCCACCCGGCGCTGGCGTTGATCGACGGCAACCGCGCGCCCAGCCTTCGCTGCGCCGCCCAGACCATCGTGGCCGGCGATCGGTGCTCGCTCTCCATCGCCGCTGCGTCCATTATCGCCAAGGTGACGCGCGACCGGCTGATGGCGGCGCTCGATCGCGAATTTCCCGGCTACGGCTTCGCCCGCCACAAGGGCTATGGTACGGAACTGCACCGGCACGCTTTGGCGCGGCTTGGGCCCTCGCCGCAGCATCGCCGGAGTTTCGCTCCGATCCGCGAAGTTCTTTCGCGCATCGTCTGATCGCAAAAAACCCAATGCGAATTGCAGTTGAGGTGATTGGCTTCTCCCTCTCTTCCGTCATCCCGGCTTTCGCCGCTGTCGGATTCACATCTCCGCCCTGATAAAATGTTTTTGAAGCACCGAAGAACGCTTGAATTCAAACAATAATCCGTCATCCCGGCGAAAGCCGGGACCCATTTTTCCGCGTGACGATTACCCAACGACTGCGACGTGTCCAAGCTGATCGGTGGGTCCCGGCTTTCGCCGGGATGACGATTATTATAATGAAATCAGAATGATATCCGGAACACGACAGCACGAAGCGGACGCGTCAGGTGCAAAAGATGTGTGCATACGATAGCGGCTTGCGCCGGGGTGACGTATTGTGGAGATGGCCTAACTCGGGGGCAAATGGCATCAGCACTTTTGCGGATGATGCGCTGGCCCGTTAACCAATCTTAACGAATTCGATTCACGCGGACTCGCCCACGATTCATGATGGCGATTGAGAGTCCAGGTGAGTTGCGTTCGGGGTTGGTGACATGGGGTATGAGACCCGGCCGGATATAAGGCCGCTGCACAACCGCATCCTGGTGGGCGATTGCCTGCGGGAGCTGCGCAAAATCCCGGCCGGCTCCGTCGATCTCGTCTTCGCCGATCCGCCCTACAATCTGCAGCTCGCCGGCGATCTGACGCGCCCCGACCAGAGCAAGGTCGCCGCCGTCGACGATCACTGGGACAAGTTCGGCAGCTTCGCCGATTACGATGCCTTCAGCCGCGCCTGGCTCTCCGAATGCCGCCGGGCGCTGAAGCCCAACGGCGCGCTGTGGGTGATCGGATCCTATCACAACATTTTCCGCGTCGGCTCGATCCTGCAGGATCTGGGCTTCTGGATTCTCAACGACGTCATTTGGCGCAAGATCAATCCGATGCCGAATTTCCGCGGCCGCCGCTTCACCAATGCCCATGAGACGCTGATCTGGGCGGCCAAGAGTGCCGCGAGCAAATGTACCTTCCATTATGAAGCGATGAAGATCTTCAACGACGATCTGCAGATGCGCTCGGACTGGACCTTGCCTCTATGCACCGGCACCGAGCGGCTCAAGAACCCCGAGGGGAACAAATTGCATCCCACCCAGAAACCCGAGGCACTGTTGCATCGCGTGCTGCTCTCTTCCTCCAATCCGGGCGATGTGGTGCTCGATCCTTTCTTCGGCACCGGCACGACGGGGGCCGCCGCCAAGCAGCTCGGCCGTGTCTTCATCGGCATCGAGCGCGAGGAAAATTATGCGGCGGCCGCGCTCGCCCGTATCGAAGCCACCGAGCAGCTTCCGGCCGAAGCGCTGAAAGTCGCAACACCTAAACGCGCCGAGCCGCGCATTCCCTTCGGCTCGCTGATCGAGCACGGGCTGGTGAAGGCGGGCGACACGCTCTACGACCCGGCCGAGCGGGTGGCGGCACGGGTGCGCGCCGACGGCTCGATCGCCTGCCGCGATGCGAGCGGATCGATCCACAAGATCGGCGCCCATGTGCAGGGTGCGGAGGCCTGCAACGGCTGGACCTTCTGGCATGTGCGCAAGGGCGCCAATCTGGTGCCCATCGACGTGCTGCGCCAGCAATTGCGGGCGGAGATGGCGCCTGCCGCATGACCGGGCGCGCCGGTTGTCAATCCGGCCACGGGCGCTAGACTGGGCCTCCACGATTGAGGAGTGCCAAGCCGTGATCGCCCGCCAGCAGACATCCTTTCTCTTCGATCTCGACGGCACCCTGGTCGACAGCGTCTATGACCATGTGCTGGCCTGGCACGACGCATTGCAGGAAGAAGGCATCGAGGTTTCGGTGTGGCGGCTGCACCGCAAGATCGGCATGTCGGGCGGGCTGTTCACCAAGGCGCTGGCGCGGGAAACCGGGCTCGATCTCTCCGACGAGCGGATCGCGCATCTGCGGAAGCTCCACGCCAAGCACTATGGCAGCCGGTCGATGCGCACAAGGCCGCTCCCCGGCGCCCAGGAACTGCTGGCGTACCTGACGGCCAACGACATTCCCTGGGCCATCGCCACGTCCGGGCGCATGGAGACGGCGGCGCCGGTGCTGAAGAATCTCGGCGTCGATCCCGCCAAGGTGCCGGTCATTACCCGCGATCTGGTGCGCTACGCCAAGCCCGATCCCGATCTCTTCCTCGCCGCCGCCGAGAAGCTGGGCGTGGCGATCGAAACCGCCTGCGTCATCGGCGATTCGATCTGGGACATGCTGGCGGCCCGCCGCGCCCGGGCGCTCGGCATTGGGCTGCTCTCCGGCGGCTATGGCACGGACGAACTGGAACGCTCCGGCGCCTACCGCGTCTATGAGGATCCGGCCGATCTTCTCGCCCATATCGATGAAGTGGGCGGAAGAAGGTGAATTTCTCCTTCTCCCGGAACCGATGGGCAGCCGAGGCGTTTAATGGCAATGACGTTTAGCAGTGCGAAACACGCTGCCGCCATGCTTTTGGCGGGGCTGATGTTGTCGGTCGCGCCGGCCCATGCCGGGCCGAACAGCGTTGAGGCCGATGTGGCGCGCGAATTCGACAAGGTTGGCCAAAATCTCTGCAAGTCTCTCGACTTGAAATGCAAGACGTCGAAAAAGCCTGCCCGCAAGAAGGCGACGAAACCTGTCGACACCTCCATGGCGGATGCACCGGAAGCTCCGCGCCTGGCGCCGATCCCGCGGCAGAAGCCGTCCAGGTTGGTGGCCAAACCCCCGGAGGCGGCACCGGCGCCGATCGCACCGCCGCTGCCAAGAGCCAAGCCGCCGCCGGTCGTCGCACTCCTCCCTGCTGCGCCACCACAGAAGCCGGTCGTGAACGCCCCCGAAAATGCCATTGCAGGCGAGGAATGTCTGGCTGCGCTCAGGACGAGCAACGTGGAGTTTGAGACCGTCGCGACGCCGGTAAGCAACGGGACTTGCCAGGTCGATATGCCGGTTCGGCTGCTTGCCGTGCCGACCCCGCTCGGACGTGTCCTGTTGCCGGACAAGCCGACCCTCAACTGCCGCTTCGCGCGTCAGTTCGCGCTGTGGCTGTCCGACGCCGGAGCTGCGGTCGTATCCGCGCGGATGAACACAACCCTCGCCAAAGTTTCAACCGGTCCCGGATATGAATGCAGGGGCCGCAACGGCGATGCCTCGGCAAAGCTGAGCGAGCATGCCTTCGGCAACGCCGTCGATATAACCACGCTGGCCACCGCCGACGGGCGGACGATCCGGATTTCCGACGCCCTCGTGACGACCGCTCCCGCCTTCCCCCTCCTCCGCGGCTTGCGAACCACGGCATGCGGTTATTTCACCACCGTAATCGGTCCAGGTACAAACGCCGCACATGCCTCTCACTTCCATTTCGACATGGGCCTGCATGGCAAAAGCCTTTCCTATCGCGTCTGCCAGTAGTGGGTACGGAAACCCTTGATGGAAAGCAGAAAGAGCGCGAGAAGTTTCCTCCCGCGCCCCGAATTCGTCAGCCTACGGATCGTTTACTCCGCGTCGGCCTCGGCCGACAGCGGCTCTTCCGCCGCCTGCTTCTTGGACAGGTCTTCGCCGGTCGTCTGGTCGACCTGCTTCATCGAGAGGCGCACCTTGCCGCGGTTGTCGAAGCCCAGGAGCTTGACCTTCACCGCGTCGCCTTCGTTGACCACGTCGGAGACCTTGTTGACCCGGCGCTGCGCCAGTTCCGAGACGTGGACTAGGCCGTCCTTGGCGCCGAAGAAATTGACGAAGGCGCCGAAGTCGACGACCTTGACCACCTTGCCGTCATAGATCTCGCCCACTTCCGGTTCCGACACGATGCCCTTGATCCACTTCAGCGCCGCGGCGATCGCCGCGCCCGAGGCGGATGCGACCTTGATGGTGCCGTCGTCCTGGATGTCGATCTTGGCGCCGGACTTCTCGACGATCTCGCGGATCACCTTGCCGCCGGTGCCGATCACTTCGCGGATCTTGTCGGTGGGGATTTTGAGCGTTTCGATGCGCGGCGCATGTTCGCCAAGCCCCGGGCGCGCCTTTTCCAGCGCCTCCGCCATCTTGGTCAGTATGTGCATGCGGCCGTCCTTGGCCTGCCACAGGGCCACCTTCATGATCTCCTCGGTGATGCCGGTGATCTTGATGTCCATCTGCAGCGCGGTGACGCCATTGGACGTGCCCGCCACCTTGAAGTCCATGTCGCCCAGATGATCCTCGTCGCCGAGAATATCCGACAGCACGGCGAAGCGGGAGCCTTCCTTGATCAGCCCCATGGCGATGCCCGCCACCGGAGCCTTCAGCGGCACGCCCGCGTCCATCAGCGCCAGCGAGGAACCGCAAACCGTCGCCATCGACGATGAGCCGTTCGACTCGGTCACCTCCGAGACGAGACGGATGGTGTAGGGGAACTCGTCGGCCGCCGGCAGCATCGGATGGATGGCGCGCCAGGCGAGCTTGCCATGGCCGATTTCACGCCGTCCGGCGCCGCCGAGGCGGCCCACTTCGCCGACCGAGAAGGGCGGGAAGTTGTAGTGCAGCATGAAGGTGGCCTTGTAGGTGCCGTCGAGCGAGTCGACGTATTGCTCGTCCTCGCCGGTGCCGAGCGTCGTCACCACCAGGGCCTGGGTTTCGCCGCGGGTAAACAGCGCCGAGCCGTGGGTGCGCGGCAAGACCGAGGCTTCGGCGATGATCTGCCGGACGGTTTTGGTGTCGCGGCCGTCGATGCGGTGGCCGGTATCGAGGATCGCATTGCGCACCACGTCCTTTTCCAGATATTTGAAGGCGTTGCCGACCTGTTGCGGTGTCGGCGCATTCTCTTTGCCTTCGCCGGTGAGCGCGGCCAGCACCTTGTCCTTGGCCTTGGCCACGGCTTCAACGCGCGTTTCCTTCTTGACGATGGCATAGGCGGCGCGAACTTCGGCCTCGGCGAGCTTCTTCACCTGAGCCTGAAGCGTTGCTTCATCGGACGGCGTGAAATCGCGCGGCGGCCGCGACGAGCGTTCGGCCAGACGGATGATCGCGTCGATCACCGGCTGGAATCCGGCATGACCGAACATGACGGCACCCAGCATCGTCTCTTCCGAGAGTTCCTTGGCCTCCGACTCGACCATCAGCACCGCGTCCCTTGTGCCGGCGACCACCAGATCGAGGTCCGAGGTCTTCATCTGCTCTTGGGTCGGGTTCAGCACATATTCGCCGCCGATAAAGCCGACGCGGGCGCCGCCCACCGGGCCCATGAACGGAATGCCGGAAAGCGTCAGCGCCGCCGAGGCGCCGACCATGGCGACGATGTCGCTGTCATTCTCGAGATCGTAGGAGAGCACCGTGGCGATCACCTGGGTTTCGTTGCGGAAGCCTTCGGCGAACAGCGGACGGATCGGCCGGTCGATCAACCGCGAAACCAGCGTTTCCTTTTCCGTGGGCCGGCCTTCGCGCTTGAAATAGCCGCCGGGAATCTTGCCGGCGGCGTAGGTCTTTTCCTGATAATTGACGGTGAGCGGGAAGAAGTCGATTCCCAGCTTTTCGTCGCGCGCCGCGACGGCGGTGGCCAGCACCGTGGTTTCGCCATAGGTCACCAGCACGGCGCCATCGGCCTGACGGGCCATGCGCCCGGTTTCGAGCCTGAGACGCTTGCCGCCCCAGTCGAGTTCTTCGACGTCGATATTGAACATGTCTTTAGTCCTTATTGCCCTTCGCCGCCGCTTGAAAAGCGTTCACCTACTCGTGGACGGCATCCCCTGTGGGCTATCTGAGACCGGCCCTATTGCCGGTCCCGGTATCGGGGATCGCGGGCGGCAGATCGGTGATCCGCCCGCTCATGCGTAATTTTCCGGCGCGCTAGCGGCGGATGTCGAGACGCTTTATCAACGCCTGGTAGCGGCCTTCGTCCTTCGACTTGAGATAGTCGAGGAGCGAGCGGCGCTTGCTCACCATGGTGAGCAGCCCACGGCGGGAATGATTGTCCTTCTTGTGGGCCTTGAAATGGTCGGTGAGGCCGTTGATGCGCTCGGTCAGGATTGCGACCTGCACTTCCGGCGAACCGGTGTCACCGGCCTTGGTGGCATATTCTTTCACGAGCGCAACCTTGCGCTCCGCGGTCATGGTCATTCGGCCATCTCCAAAAGGTTACAAATTGAACAGGCGCTTCGGCTTGAGCGATCCCTGCTCGATGCTGCAGATGCCGAGGGGCTTTCCACCCCAGGTCACCAGAACCGCATCGGAAGCGATGGGAGCGTTCGCGCCTCTGAGCAGGACCGGTTGTCCCTGCTTCAGGCGTTGGGCCTCCGCGTCCTTCACGGCCAGTGCCGGGATGCCGTCCAGCACGGTCTCGATGGGGCGGAGAACCCCGTCCATGGCGTTATCGCCGGGCGCCTTATGGCGCATTTGCTCGAGCTTTTCCAGCGGAATCATGTCCGCTTCGCCAAAAGCCCCGACGGCGATCCGCCGCAGTGCCACAACATGGCCGAGCGAGCCGAGCGCCCGGCCCATGTCGCGGGCCAGCGCCCGCACATAGGTGCCCTTGCCGCAGGTGACCTCGAAGACCGCATGATCGGCGTCGGGACAGGCGGTGAGGGCGAGTTTTTCGACATGCACCGCGCGCGGCGCCAGATTAACCGCCTCCCCCGCCCGCGCCAGCTCATAGGCCCGTTCGCCGCCGACCTTGATCGCCGAAAAGGCTGGCGGCGTTTGCATGATATCGCCTTGGAATCGGGGTAATATCGATTCGATACCAACTTGGGATGGCCTCGCTACTGAAGTTGCAGTTATTTTGCCTTCGAGATCGTCCGTCGAACGCTCCTCGCCCCATTTGACAGTGAATCGATAGGTCTTGCGCCCGGCCATTGCCCAATGCACGGTCTTGGTCGCCTCGCCGAGGGCGATCGGCAGAAGCCCGCTAGCCAGCGGATCGAGCGTTCCGCCATGCCCGGCCTTCTCCGCATTGAACAGCCACTTGACCTTCGCCACGGCTTGCGTCGACGTCATGCCGTAGGGCTTGTCGAACACCACCCAGCCATGGACGGGCACACCGCGTTTTTTCAAGTCCACTCCGGCGGACGTTCCATCCGCTCGTCAAAGACCGCGACTATTTCGATCTCGTTTTCAACTACACGGTATGGGAGCAGATAGGGCATTCCCGGCACCTGTAGCAATCGGATGTCCGATCGGTCGCTCGGACGCCCGAGCTGCGGAAACACCGTAAGCCTCCGCGCCGCGGCCGCGATTGCTTTCATGACTCTTTCAGCCGCGGACGGGTCTCGCGCAGCGATATAACGGTGAATTCCAAGCAAGTCGGCTTGGGAGTTTTCGGACCAAATAAGCCTCACTGACGCTTCTTGTGAATATCGGGTTCCGGAGGCGGCAGCTCATTGGGCGACCCAAGCGACAACATCCAGGCTTCCATCTTCTCGTGGGAAATCCACTCGCCGGATTCGTCCGCCTCCCGCACCGCTTCATCGATGCGTTTGGCGAGCCATGCCCGCCGCTTGACGTAGTCTTCCAGCGCCTCGGTCACCAGAAACGCCTTGGAACGCCGGGTCGCGACCGCCAATGCTTCAAGATCGTTGCCGAGTTGCTCTGGAATGCGGGCGGAAATCATAGTTTTGGTCATGGGGCACCTGATTACAAATGATTACAATGAAATCATAAGCTGACAACCTGTCGAAGTCAATCTTCGTGCTTCAAATCCCGCGCCACCGCCGGGCTCTTCAGCAGCTCGTCGATCTTGCCGGCATAGTCGAGCGCCGTATCGGCGCGGAATCTGATCTCCGGCATGAATTTCATCTCGATCTTGGGCGCCACCAGGCCGCGAATGTATTTCCTGTTACGCTCGAGCGCCTTGAGCAGGGCCGCATCCCGGCCTTCCAGCAACGGCCGCACATAGGCCGTCGCCAGCCGCAAATCCGGCGACATCTGCACTTCCAGCACGCTGACATCGAATTTCTCAAGCTCGGGATCGCCGGTCTCGCCGCGCAGGAAAATATCGGCCAGCGCATGGCGGATCAATTCGCCGGCGCGCAGCTGGCGCTGGGAGGGGCCGGAGGGATGTTTCATGGAAATTCTTGTAACCCAATGGCAAATGAAGGCTGCCCTATACGCTGTTCGCCACTCTCATTCGCTCCTCAATCCAGCTTCCCCTACGCTTTTTCCGTCCGGGAGCATTCGATGATGTTCTCGGCAGGGCACAGATCCATTCAGCGTTTCACGCAATTCCGAGTCTAAGGCTACTGATGAATCATTGATCTTGTTCCTAATTCTCAGTATCTCGTTCCACAGGAGGATCCCGTATTTCGCGTTTGCATGATGATTGTCACCTATGGTCTCGAATTCCGGTTTCAGAAATCCATCCATGTGAACTGATTCTGGACATGCGTGAACTCTCGCGCCAATACTGTGTATCAGTCCTCGCATGGTTCTCCGATATCTTTTGTCAAACTCCTGCACTTCCTGTCCGCTCATGCGCATCAAAGGTAAAGTTTTCACTCGCTCTTTCAATGGCGGTGATTCCACGAATATGACGTTAAGCCCAAGAGACACCAGATCCTTTGCGAACTCCAGAATGGCGGCGTTGTGGTATTTCAAGAATTCGGTGAACACCGCCCCGGTGATGAATTGTTTTTCACTTGCGGAACTCAGTGAAAATCGGGCCCACATGGGCATTTTCATTACCTTTAAGAAATGAAATCCGACGCACAACAGTAGTGGTCCCCTGTGATCGGCTGTGATTCCATCCGCACTTCCTGTGATTGCCGCAAACCGCTGAGCCGCCTCAGGTTCGATAAAGACAATTCGGCTGCCATCTTTTGTATGGAAAGGTCTGAGCAACGCCCCCGCTGTCGCGATCATGCCTGCGCGCACTTCGCCGAAGGCCTCCGCCAGCTCGTCGTGAGCGTTTTTTTCCACCAGGCCCAAAGCCTCCCGAAACGCCAAGGCATGAGAATCGCCGAAGAGCCACAGCATCAAAGCGCCTGATCCAGAAGCATTTCTTCGCAGACTATGTCGTCCTCGTCGGGAGACGAGCGCTTTTCCTTCCTCACACGTGCGCCGCCTTTCGCCTCCCTCCACGCCCCCTTCTGCGGTGGATGTTCCCTAAAGAAATGACTCATGACAATCTCAACACCCTCCGTGGCGACTGTTCTCATGTTTGGTTCGAAGAACATCGCTCGCATCGGATGCGCGGCCACTAGTTCATACGAAGGGAAATAGTCGATGAAGTCGTAAGTTGACGAAAATTCACCGGCTACGCTGCGGAGCACGGCCTTGGAGTAACTCGAGGCCACCATGACGTGATCATTGCTCGCGGTTGCTGTCAGCGGCACGGGAGATACTGTCAGCAAAATGCGCACGTCCGGATTAACTCGCCGGAGGCTCGTCACGAACAACTTGAAGTCCTCGTAAATTTCCGCCGCGGTAAAATTATGAAAAACATGCTTTCTCTCGTCGAACTCACCCGCAACAGTGCCTGGGCACAACGGAAACACCAGCCTATCGTCCCTGGACAGCCAGGCTTCAGTCAGTCCCAGCGTGAAGATAAAAACGTTTGACTGTGCGAAGAGCTGGCGGACGGCCCTCAAGTGGGTTCGCCGGGATGCTTCGAGTTCTTCTAATGACGCAAATCCATTTGGTTCGATCGCTGGCCGAAGTGGATCGAAATACCTGCCCTTGTGATGCCAGTGACACGCTGCGGGTGTAAATTCGTCAAACGCCCGCCGAAATGTCTGCAGCAACTGTCTGACCGTGTAGATGTTCCCGTAACGCGCGGAGAACACGCCGTAGCCGAACTTGGAATGGTCTTCCCGGCGGAGGAAAGGCGGTGCGGGCTCGAAGTCATGAAAATTGTAGCCGTTCTTGACGAGGAAACGGGCAATATGTTGCGCGAAACAGCTTCCCGCCGTTGCAATGACGTCGGCGGGGGAAATTTCATATTTCTTCTTGTACACATCCGTCAGCTGTAGCGGGCTCTTTTCACTGACCGCCTTGCGCCAGAAAGCGTGGTCGGGAAGAGTCTGATATGGATGCGTCATCTCTCACCTTTCACCCGCCCTGCGCGACGCCTCTAAGCCAGCTTGCGCTCGATCCGTTCCACCCGGAAGCATTCGATCACGTCGCCGGCCCGCATGTCCTGATAGCCTTCGAACGCCATGCCGCATTCCTGGCCGGTCTGGACTTCCTTGACCTCGTCCTTGAAGCGCTTCAGCGTCGACAGCGTGCCTTCGTGGATGACCACGTTGTCGCGGATCAAACGCACCTTGGCGCCGCGCTGGACGGAACCCTCGGTGACCTGGCAGCCCGCCACCTTGCCGACCTTGGTGATGTTGAAGATTTCGAGAATCTTGGCGTTGCCGAGGAAGGTCTCGCGCATTTCCGGAGCGAGCTTGCCGGACATGGCGGCCTTGATGTCGTCCACCAGGTCGTAGATGATGTTGTAGTAGCGGATCTCGATGCCGGCTCGCTCGGCCGCGTCGCGGGCCTGGCCCGAGGCGCGGACATTGAAGCCCAGCACCACCGCGCCCGAGGCCGTCGATAGCCCGATATCGCTTTCGTTGATGCCGCCCACCGCATAATGGATGACGCGGGCGCGGATTTCCTCGTTACCGATTTTCTCCAGCGCCTGCACGATGGCTTCGGCCGAACCCTGCACGTCGGCCTTGACGAGGATCGGGAATTCCTTGATGCCCCCTTCCTTCATCTGGGTCATCATCTGTTCCAGCGACGCGCGCGCCGATGTCGTGCCGCGCGAGTCGCGGCGCTTCCTCTCGCGGTAATCGGTGATCTCGCGGGCCCGCGCCTCGTTCGCCACGACGTCGAACGTATCGCCCGCTTCCGGCGCCGAATTGAGACCGAGCACTTCGACCGGCGTCGAGGGCGGCGCTTCCTTGATCTGCCGGCCCTTGTCGTCGACCAGCGCGCGCACCCGGCCCCAGGCGGAACCGGCCACGAAAAGATCGCCGAGCCGCAGCGTACCGCGCTGCACGAGAACCGTGGCCACCGGGCCGCGGCCCTTATCGAGCTGGGCTTCGATGACGATGCCGCTGGCTTCGCGTTCCGGATTGGCCTTGAGATCGAGAACTTCGGACTGCAGAAGAATAGTGTCGAGCAGCTTGTCGAGATTGGTGCCCTTGGTGGCCGAAACCTCGACGTCGAGCGTGTCGCCGCCCATGCTTTCGACCACGATCTCGTGCTGCAGCAGTTCGGTGCGCACCCGCGTGGGATTGGCCGATTGCTTGTCGACCTTGTTGATCGCCACGATGATCGGCACCCCCGCCGCGCGGGCGTGGTTGATGGCCTCGACCGTCTGCGGCATGACGCCGTCGTCGGCGGCGACCACCAGCACCACGATGTCGGTGGCCTTGGCGCCGCGCGCCCGCATCGCCGTGAAGGCTTCATGGCCCGGCGTGTCGATGAAGGTGACGGGGCCGTTCTTGGTATCGACCTGATAGGCGCCGATATGCTGGGTGATGCCGCCCGCTTCGCCCGCCACCACGCTGGTCTTGCGGATCGCATCGAGCAGCGAGGTCTTGCCGTGGTCGACGTGGCCCATGATGGTGACGACCGGCGGCCGCGCCTGCAACAGCTCGGCCGCGTCGCTCACCCCGGACAGACCCTCGACGACGTCCGATTCCGACACGCGTTTCACCTTGTGGCCCATTTCCTCGGCGATGATCTGCGCCATGTCGGCATCGATCACATCGTTGATCGTAAGCATCTGGCCCTGTTTCATCAGGTATTTGATGATGTCGACGGCGCGCTCGGCCATGCGGTTGGCGAGATCCTGGATGGTGATCGCCTCGGGGATGACCACCTCGCGGCTCATCTTCTCGGTGGGCCGCTGGAATCCCTGGGCCTGCTTCTTCAGCCGCTCGGTGCGGCGGCGGAAAGCGGCGACCGAGCGGGCCCGATCCTCGTCGCCGGCGAGCGCGTTGGCGACGGTGAGCTTGCCGCGGCGCCTCTCCATGTCGGACTTGGCGCGGCTGGGGGCCGGAACCTTGATGTCGCGCTTGACCCGGGAGGTCTTGCCGCGGGCCTCGTCCTCGTCGTCGGCTTCAGCCGCCACGGCGGTCCTTGGGGCGAGCTTCTTGGCCGCTTCCTCGGCCTTGCGCTTGCCTTCCTCCTCGGCCCGGTGGCGGGCGTCTTCCTCGCCCTTGCGCTTGGCGGCGGCCTCGCGGTCGCGGCGGTCCTTCTCGTCATGCTCGATGCGGCGCTTGGCTTCGCTTTCCTGGCGCTTGCGCTCTTCGGCCTCGCGGACGCGGGAATCGGCGAGCGCCCGGTCGCGCGCCTCCTTCTCTTCGGCTGTCAGGGTGCGGAGCACCACGCCGGACCGCGCCGGCTGGGCCGCGGCCGGTGCGGCGGCGGCGGGCCTGGCGGGTGTCGCCACCTTCGGCTGCACCTGGAACTGCGATTTGGCCTCGGGCGCGGCAGGCCGATCCTCGCCGAAACGCTTGCGTTTGGTCTCGACCACCACCGTCTTGCTGCGGCCAGGGGCGAAACTTTGCTTGACGCGGCTCTGCTCGACCGCCGGC
>JANMQB010000608.1:0-8965 GCA_031370155.1 Hyphomicrobiales bacterium
CGATCGATTGCGACATGGCGAAATTGGCGGCGGGCTCGGCATTCTGCTCGACCGAGATGTCGCGGCCTTCGAGCTCGACGTCGTGGGCGGACGCGCTGGCGGCGAGCCCGGCGGCGGCGGCGGTCAGAATGAAGATACGGAGGAGAGTCATGGATAGGCGATCTTGCTTTGTCGCCGGTCAGCTAACGGCAAATCGCGGCGGCAGCAAGGCCGGGAACGATGCCCACAAAAAGAAATGGCCCGTGTTTCCACGGGCCACTCTTAACAATTCGCTGCGTCCGATCAGAAGCGGAACACCGTCACGAAGTCGAAGTTGACCGCGTCGCTGCCATTCCCTGCGTCGTTGAATATGGAGCCGGGATTACCCCCAGAAAGATCGACCATCTCGGCTTCGAGACCCAAGGTGAGCTGCGAAACCGGATCATAATAGAGGCCGGCGATCAGGTTGGATTCATCGCGACTGAGCGAGCCAGAGTCATAGTCCTGGAAGCCATAGCCAACTTCGGCATGGATCGCATCGCTGAGGTTGACACTGACAATGGCGGAGGCGATCCAGTAGTCGTCGCCATTACGCTCTTGTCCCATGCCTGCGGCTCCGGAAATCGACGCCATGTCGCCGAGGGCGAAGCCCAAGCCCGCAGAGAACTCATAATTATCCTGCGTGAGGCCGCTGTTGGCATCATAGAAGCCGGCCACAGCGCCGCTGATCATGTCGCCGCTGTAGTTGGCCCGCGCGGCGAAGGCGACATCGTCGCCTTTTGGCCCCAAGTCGTCCTGAACGGCCGCGGCAAAGGTCAGCGGTCCGCTAGCCCAGGTCACGCGCATCTGCTCCGCATCGCCGGAGCCGAAGTAGATGCCGCCACTGTCGGTTCCATAGCAGTTACAAGCGGAGTCCATATGGAAGCCGGGATCCGAAAGCGAACCCGAGTAGCCGCCGCCAAGGGTCAGTTCCGGCGTCATCGCCCACCAGCCCCAGACTTCGTTGGCTTTCCAGGTAGCCCTGCCGACACTGGGCCCCCCCCACGTATTGTCAGTCGTGGCGCCCTCGGCACGCAACTGGATACGGGCACCGACTTCGCCGACCGCCGTGTCGGTCTTGCCGACGACCCTCAACTGGCCGCGGACTTTGACATAGGTGTCGTCTTCGGCGTCGACGTCATCATCCCACCGGCCGAGGATGGCGCGGGCATAGCCGGACCATTCGATCGAGGTCGAAGACGGGGCATCCGCCGTCGGCAGGACGCTGATCACGGTGGCTTTCGTGCCGTAGCCCTTGTCTGTCAGTTCATTGCCCGGAACCACCATGGCATCGCCTTCGGTGATGGTCACGAGCTGATAGCCGGCCGGAACCGACGGAGCGGCTTCGAGCTGGGCTACGCGGGCGTTCAAGGCTTCGATCTCGGCCTTGAGTGCGTCGAGATCGTCGGCCTGCGCACCGGCGGCAGTTACGGCGAGGGCCGCACCACCGAGGAGTGCCAGTTTCATCATCTTCATTCTACTTCTCCCACATTCTCTGGAGTTGAGTAGCCCCCCGATCCCCTGCAAACGGTTTGGGTAGGCGATGCACGAGTCACTCGCACACAGGGATGTTTTCGCTTCCCGGGGGTTTCAGGTCAATGAAGAAGGCCGTGCTTCCGCCAGAATTTCGCCATATGTGACTCAATTACCACAGTCAGGAGCGCTCGCTCCTGCTAGCACAGACACCAGTAAAATCAATTAGTTAAATCGCCACGACGCCGCCGGATTCTCACCCGCCGGCGCGCGCTTGCACACCGGCTTTCCACCGCTCCGGATGAATTGTGGCGGCCGTGATCGGGCCGTTTACGGAGGCCTGTGCTGCCATTATAGGGGGCGGAAGGCACCGGGGCGGGGAGAATCACTTCGCCAACCGGTGCATCCGGCGCGCTTGTCCCTCGAAGTGGAATCACTTCGCCGAAAAGAAATCGCGCCAAGTTTATTGCTTGCAGCATGTTCTTGTCGCCAAAGTGTATGCACTTTGGCGGAACATGCTCCAAGTCTCGACAGGGGAATAATGATGCCAATGAAGTGCCGTCCGCAAAAATGGCTGCTCTATGCGCCACTGGCGGCCTTGCCGTTTCTCGCAGCCTGGATTCTCAACACCAAGACCATTCTACAGGACGTCAGCGAAGGGGTGGCGGCGAGTCTTGCGGCGTCCGAGGCCGGCTGGGCCAAGACCACCTTCGATGGCCGCGACGTGAGATTGTCCGGCGATGCACCCAGCGCCGAAGCGTTGGAAAAGGCGGTCAGGGCCGTGGCTGGAACCCATGGCGTGCGGCGGGTGGAATTGAAGGCCCGTGTTGTGGAGCCGCCGCCTGCCGTCGAACTGGAGCCTCCCACCGTCGAGTCGTTGCTCACCAATTCCAATATGCCCACGATCAAAGGCAAGTGGGCCGAGGGCATCGCCAAGACGCTTGCCGTGTCGCTCGCCGGCCGGACTTACAAGCTCGGCACCGACGCCGAACTCACCTCCAGCGCCGGCGCCTGGTCGCTGAAACTTTCGGCACCCATGGGCGATGGCAGCTATGACGTTACCGCCGAAATCGGCGATGGCGGTGTCGCGACGGCGAAATCCTCCGTACCCGGAAAGATCGTCATCGACACGGCGGCACCGGCCGCACCGACCATCGCCCCGCTTGCCGCGGAACCCGGCAAGATTGCAGCCTCGGGCATCTGGCCGGAAGGCGACGCCGCCGCCTTCGCTGCCTCGCTCGCCGGCAAGACCTGGACTTTGGGTACCGATGCCGCACTGTCCTCCGATGGCAAGGGCAATTGGCGTCTCGCGCCGGACATGGACTTGGCGCCGGGCACCTATGACCTCGTCGTCGAAGTGCGCGACGCGGCCGGTAATGTGGCGCGCGATGCAACGACGGATGAAATTGTCATCGCCGCGGCACCGCAGCCCGAACCGCCTCCGGAACCCGCGCCGCCACCTGAACCCGCGCCGCCGCCGGAACCCGCCCCGCCACCGGAACCCGCGCCGCCGCCGGAACCCGCGCCGCCGCCTCCGCCGCCCCCGCCGCCGGTGATGAGTGCGCCGACCGTCACCATCTCGCGCGTCACCGTGGGGAGGCCGACGATTTCCGGCAACTGGTCGCAGCCCGCTGCCGTTTCCCTCAGCGTGTCGCTGGCCGGTGCCACCTATGTTCTGGGTACGGACGAAGCGCTTAAATCCAGCGCATCCGGCACCTGGTCGCTGGCCGTGCCGCGGCCCCTGAAGGACGGCGTCTACGATGTGGTGGTCGAGACCGCCGATGCCTCCGGCCACACGGCGACCGATAGAACGACGAACGAGCTTGTCGTCGATGCCGCAGGACCGGCAACGCCTACGGTCGGACTCTATGCCGGCCAGGCCAGTCCCGAAAAAATCTCCGGCACCTGGGACTCAGCCACGGCGACAAGCTTGAAGGTGGCGATCCCCAAGGCCGGAATCGCCGCCGTCCTGCGCGGCGATCCGGCTCTGACCTCGCTGACCGGCGTCTGGACGCTCGCCTTGCCGCGCGCCCTCGAACCGGGGAGCTACGACGTCGCCGTCGAAACCACCGATGCCCTGGGCCGCATCGCCACCGACCAGACGAAATTCGAAGTCCTGGTGAAACAAGCGCCGCCACCCCCACCGCCGCCGCCTCCGCCGCCGCCCTATGATTGCGCCGGCCTGCTCGACAAGATCGGCGCCGTCTTCCCGATCCGCTTCGACTTCGATCGCATCGATTTGAGATCGCCCTACGACCTCTCGGTCAATCAGGCCGCCGCATTTCTCAAGGATGCACGCTGCCTCGAAACCACGGCCGAGGTGACGGGACATGCCGATTATCTCGGGCCAAGACTCTACAATCGGGCGCTGAGCGAGAAACGGGCGCAGGTCGTGGTCGACATGCTGACTGCCGCCGGCGTGGCGCCCGCCCGTCTCGCCGTCAAGGGCGTGAGCAGTGCCGATCCCGTCGATCCCGCCAAGGGCGAAGGCCCCCGCGCCAAGAACCGCCGTGTCGTCATCCGCATCATGCAATAGGAATGCCCCATGAACGAGCTCTTCAATTTCAACGGCACATGGATCCTGGTACAGGGAAACTGGGTGTGGATGCTCGTGGCCCTGGGCCTCGGCATCTGGGTCGGCTGGGCAAGCTGCTCGGCCGGGCCGGACAAGATCAAGGACGCGAAGGGATAAATCGCATGCCGCATCTCATTCTCGAACTGGCCCTCTGGATCCTTCTCGCCTTCTTCATCGGCTGCATCGTGGGCTGTCTGCTGCGCAAAGGCTTCGGCAAGCCTAGGGCGGAGACGGCGGCTGCGTCGCCCGAGCCCGCTCCCGCGGCCAAGACAGCGCAGCCCAAGCCGCCGCGGAAAACACCGGGCAGATCGAAATAATTCAGCAAGCGGCCGACTCGGCCGACCGCAGGGTCTCCTGTCTGTCCACCCTGTCGAGCCAGCGCTCGATCGCGGCAAAGGCCTCCGGCTCGTCGAGAAACGGCACATGACCGCGGTTTGCAACCGTCACGGCCTCGGCCGTGCCATGCCCCGCCACCATGGCAGCAAGCGTGGCCTCGCTCAACAGGTCGGAATTGGCGCCGCGCAAGATCGTTACCGGAACCGCCGCAGTGAGCTCGAACAACGGCCACAGCTCCGGCACCTTGCCTTGCGCGATGTCGTCGGAGGTTGGGAAGGCGGCGGCAATTGCGGGATCGCTGTCGGGATGCAATATGCCGTTCTTGTCGCGGAAGACGCGGCGCGCGAAGGCCAGCCATTCGGCATTGGTCAAGGTCTCGAAGCCGGCGTGAACGGCACGCAGTCCCGCCACCGCTTCGGCCCAGGAGGCGAAGGCGGGCGTCTGGCCCAGATAGCTCCGTATACGGAGTAATCCTTCCGGCTCAATCCGCGGGCCGATGTCGTTGAACAGGATGCCGGCGAGGCGTTCGGGATGCTTCGCCGCCATCAGCATCGCCACGATGCCGCCGCGCGACGTGCCGATGACCGCGGCGCGGGCGATGCCGAGGCGGTCGAGCAGGGCGATGGTGTCGGCCAGTTCCACCTCCGGCCGGTAGGTGAGCGGATCGTCCGCATATTGCGACTGGCCGCGGCCGCGGAAATCGGGACAGACGATGCGGCGCCCGGCGGCCAACCGTGCCGCGATCGTCTCGAAATCCTTGGAATTGCGGGTCAGGCCCGGCAGGCAGAGCAGAGGAACGCGGCCGCCGCCCTGGGGCTCGTAGTCGCGCGCATAGAGCCTGAGGCCGTCGGCGGAACTGTAATGGAGTTCGCGGAACTCCATCGCCTCATTCGCAACTGGTGATCAGCGCCTTGATCGACGGGCCTGCGCAAAGGGCGGCGCGCTCCTCGGCCGAATTGGCGACGGTGAGCGAAGCCGCCGTGCCGCGTCTGAGATCCGTCGTCATCGGCTGCACCGTCTCCGGCGCCAGCCGCGAGCGATAGACATGCACGTTCTGCAAGACTTTCTGCACATATTGCCGGGTTTCCTGGAACGGAATCGATTCCACCCAGTCGATTGGATCGATCTCGCCCTTGCGCAGGTCGCCATATTCGGCGAGCCACTCGCGCACCCGGCGCGGCCCGGCATTGTAGGCGACGAGTGTCAGCACATAGGAGCCGCCGTTTTCCTCGATCAGGTCGCCGAGATGGGCGACGCCGAGTTTCACATTATAGGCGGGATCGGCGGTGAGCTTCGATTTCTTGTAGGAGACGCCGTGCGCCTTGGCGATGAGTTTGGCGGTGGCCGGCATGATCTGCATCAAGCCTTGGGCGCCCGCCGTGCTGCCGGCCAGCGGATCGAATTCGCTTTCCTGGCGCGACAGGCCGAAGACGAGGGCGTGTTCGACGGGCTTGCCCATCTGCTTCCACTCCGGCAGCGCCTTCACCGGATAGCCCCAGTAATCGATGTCGAGATTGCGGGTCGCCGCCGCCTTGGCGAGCCGCAGCGCCATGGTGGGTCCGCCTTCGTCCCAGGCGATGCTCGCCGCCGCATTCATTTCGTCCGCCGTGTCGAAGCGGGTGGCGAAGCCCCAGATGAACATGTTGAGTTCGCGTTTCCCCCCGGCCTCGGCCAGCAATTTGAAGGCGCGCACCACTTCATCGCCGTTCACCTTGGCGCGGGCGGCGGCGGAAGCCTGGCCGTTTTCAATCGCCTCCGGCACCCTGCCGAGGCCGATCTTTTCGCGCGCCAGCCGGCCGTAATAGATGGTGGAATACTGCGACGCCGCCTGGTAGGCCGCGCGCGATTCGTCCTTGCGCCCGAGTTCGGCATAGGTGCGGCCCAGCCAGTATTTGGCGCGCGCCTTTTCGGTGCGCGAAGGCGCGATTTCATCGAGACGGGCAAAATGCTTGAGCGCGGCTGCCGGCTCGTCCAGCGAGCGCAGTGCGATCCAGCCGGCGAGGAATTCGGCTTCGACCGCGGACGGACCTCGAGCGAGGCCATGCGCCTTGGCAATGCGGTAGGCGGCCTTGACGCTGTCCTTGTGGCTGTTGCCAAACGAGCGGCGCACGATGATGCGCCTCTCCACCCACCAGGCTTCGGCGTCGCCCATCGCCTCGGCATCGCCGGGTACAGTCGCCAGAACGTCGCGCGCCTTGGCGAATTTCTCCTTCATGCGGTAGTAACGGGTCAGCGCATATTTCATCGCCACTTCATCGCGCATCGAACTGGAGAGTTTCGAATATTGCTTTTCGGCCCCGGCCTCGCCGCGCAGCAGCGATTGGGCGATCTTCGCCGCCTTCTGATAGTCGGCGCCGAGCCGCTTGGCATGACGCAGCGCGGCATTGGTTTCCTGGGCATAGATGAGACGCCACAGGCGGCGCTTGTGGTCGCTGGCCCCGAGCAGCGACTTGAATTCCATGGCGATCGATTTCTCGAGGCCGGCCTCGATTTCCGGATTGCTCCACACCAGCTGCACCAGCTTGCGCGCGCCCGCCTCATCGCCGGTGGCGAGCCTTGCGCGGGCCAGGGCCAATGCGCCTTGCGGCGTCAGCGGCTGGCGCGCGGCGAAATGCGCCAGGATCACATCCGCCGGCTCCCGGTTGTTATAGAGCGATTGCTCGGCCCGCCTGGTGAGGGTTTCGGTGAGCGGCCATTTCGGGGCCGCGGCAAGAAACGCCATGACCCGGGCATGGCCGGCTGCGTCGGTGTGGTCGCGGAGATAGAGAAGTTCGACCAGCTTGATCGCCGCTGGATCGCCGGAGCGCTTGGCAAGTGCCGCGGCTTCGCTAAAATTGCCCTTGAGCGCAAGGCCTGCCGCATCGACCGCGAGCCTCGAAACCTGGGTCGCGGCAATGGCGGGGGGCGAGGCAAAAGCCGGCGCCGCCACAGTCAGTGACGTTGCCGAAAGAACTGCCGCCAATGCGATGCGGGAGAACGCGCGTCCCTGCATTTACCGTCCAGCCCCTGCTTTTTTCGCCTGGGCGGAGCGCTTGCCGCTCCGCCGGCGAACGTCTATTGTGCCACACTTTTCGGGGTGCGACACGTCAAACTAGACACCCGATAGTTTCCAACTTATTACCAGATAGTTTCCAACCTATTACCGGAGCGTGGTCAAGTGAAGTTTCATGGTTCGAATCCTGCCCTGATCACGCCGTTCAAGAACGGCGAGGTTGACGATACGGCATTCCGGAAGCTTGTCGCCTGGCAGATCAAGGAGGGCAGCCACGGCCTGGTTCCGGTGGGCACCACGGGCGAATCCCCCACCCTGACCCCCGAAGAGCACAAGCGGGTGATTGAAATCTGCATCGCGGAAGCCAAGGGCAAGGTGCCGGTGATCGCCGGAACCGGCTCCAACAGCACCGCCGAGGCCATCGACTACACTGTGCACGCCAAAGAGGCGGGCGCCGATGCCGCCCTGGTGGTGGTTCCCTATTACAACAAGCCGACCCAAGAGGGCATTTACGCCCATTTCAAGGCGATCGCCGAGGCCGTCGACATTCCGATCTTCGTCTATAACGTGCCGGGCCGCACCGTGGCCAATATCTCGGTCGAGACCTTGACGCGCCTGGCCAAGGATTTTGCCAATATCGTCGGCACCAAGGATGCCTCGGCCGATCTGACGCGGCCGTCGCGCCAGCGTCTCGCCTCGGGCGAGAAATTTATCCAGCTTTCCGGCGAGGATGGAACGGCACTCGGCTTCAACGCCCATGGCGGGGTGGGCTGCATCTCGGTGACGGCGAATGTCGCTCCGCGGCTCTGCTCGGAATTTCAGGAAGCGACTCTCAAGGGCGACTACGTCAAGGCGCTGAAGCTGCAGGACCGCTTGATGCCGCTGCATCATGCGCTCTTCGTCGAGACCAGCCCCAGCCCGGTGAAATATGCCGCAAGCCTGCTCGGCCTGTGCGAGGCGGCAGCCCGCCTGCCGATGGTGCCGGTCAGCGACACGACACGGAAGGTGGTGCGCGATGCCATGGTGCATGCGGGACTCTTGAACTGAAATGTCGGCGAAGAGCGGCGGCGCCAAGACCTCGCGCAAGCAGGAGGGCATCAAGGTCGTCGCCGACAATCGGCGGGCCCGCTTCGACTACGAGATTCTGCAGGCCTTCGAGGCCGGCATCGAACTCAAGGGCTCCGAGGTAAAATCGCTGCGCGCCGGGCGCACCAACCTGGCCGAATCCTATGCCACGATGAAGGGCGGCGAACTCTACCTGCTGAACTGCAATATCCCGGAATACCGCGAGGCCAACCGCTTCAATCACGATCCCAAGCGGCCGCGCAAGCTGCTGCTGCACGGCAAGGAAATCGACAAGCTCGCCAACGGGGTGCAGCGCGAAGGTCTCACCATCATTCCGCTCAAGATGTTTTTCAATCCACGCGGCCGCGCCAAGGTCGACATCGCGCTCGCTAAGGGCAAGAAGCTGCACGACAAGCGCGAGGCGATCAAGGAACGCACCTGGGACCGCGAGCGCGCCCGCATCATGCGCGAGAAGGGCTGAGAGCGATGCAGCGTCTCGTCGGCCG